>JAJPKI010000152.1 GCA_021323835.1 Verrucomicrobiota bacterium
AAGGGCACGCGGCATTTCTCACGCTCGAATTGATTCGCGAAAAAATGGCCGAAGAAAAAGATTTTATTCAGGCGCAAAATGAAACGAAATCCTGCTGCCATTTTACGACGCATACGCCGGTCGAAGCCGGCCACGACCGTTTCACGCCGGATTTGATGACGTTTGCGATGCAGCGCTATCTCGCGCAATTGCCCGTGCCATTTGAAGAAATTCTCGCGCTTGGCCGCGTTCATCCCGAAGATAAAGCGGAAACTTTCTGCATGACCGTGCTCGCGCTGAAAGTTTCGCGCGCGGCGAACGGCGTCAGTGAATTGCACGGACAAATCAGCCGGCACATGTGGCAAAATCTTTATCCGGGCGTGCCGGAAGACAAAGTTCCCATCGGCCACATCACGAACGGAATTCATTTGCTCGGCTGGATGAAAGGCAGCGTGCGGCAATTCTGGCGACGCAAATTGACGAACGGTCACAGCGGCGAAATGCCGAAAAAAATGGCCGAGTGGAGCGCGCGCGCCGGCGAAGATTGGGCGGCGACGATTCATGAAACGGAATTCTGGCAGCGCATGATGGACCCGGAATTTTTGCCGGACGAAGAATTGTGGGCGCTGCGCTACAAATTGCGCCGCGAGATGATTGAATTTGTCCGCCGCAAATTGCTCTATCAAAACCAGCGGCTTACGCCCGGCGATTTTATTAAGTTCGACCATTTGCTGAATCCCGATGCGCTGACCATCGGCTTCGCGCGCCGCTTCGCTACTTACAAACGCGCGCCGTTGATTTTCCAGCAGTTCGAAAATATCGTGAAGCTTGCGCACGACAAGCAGCGGCCGATTCAATTTGTTTTCGCCGGCAAAGCGCATCCGCGCGACGACGACGGCAAACGTTTCATCCAGCAAATTATTCATTTGAGCAAACACAGCGAACTCGCGGGCAGTTTGGTGTTCATCGAAAATTATGACATCCACGTCGCGCGACAAATGGTCGCCGGCTGCGACATTTGGCTGAACAATCCGCGTCGCCCGCTCGAAGCCAGCGGCACGAGCGGCATGAAAGCGAGTTGTCACGGCTGCATGAACATGAGCATTTTGGACGGCTGGTGGCGCGAAGGTTACGACGGCACGAACGGTTTTGCCATCGGCGACGATTCGCATCCGTCGAGCGTTGAGGAACAGGACCGCAAAGACAGCGCGAATCTTTACAAGACATTGACGGAGCAAGTGATTCCACTTTTTTACGACCGCGACGTTCACGGCGTTCCGCGCAAATGGCTGCAACGGATTCGCCGCACGATGATGACGCTTGTGCCGCAATTCACCACCGACCGCATGGTCAAGGAATACACGAACAAATATTATTTGGTGAAGTAATCAGACCAATTGTAACGCTGGAAATTGTCTTCCTAAAATCGGCGCGCTTTTCGTCTTGAGCCATTGTTCCAAAACTCCGGCATAAACGCTGCGGAAGTCCACATTGTATTTTATGTCACCTTGAAATAAATCCTGCGGCGCGAGGCTTGGATATTTTCCAAGCAAACCCGCTTTTACTTTGTTGCCGATAACAAACATCGGCGCTGCCGCGCCGTGGTCGGTGCCGCCGTTGGCATTTTCAGAAACGCGCCGGCCAAATTCACTGAACGTCATCACGAGCACACGTTGCAAATTATTTTGCGCCTTCAAATCGTCTACGAACGCTTTCGTCGAATCGCCCAAATCCTGCAGTAATTGTTTTTGACGATTCGCCTGTCCGGTATGCGTGTCGTAGCCGCCTTGCGAAACGTAATAAATGCGCGTCGGCAATCCGCCGCCGATGAGTTTGGCGACGAGCTTGAGTGAATTGGCGAGTTGCGAATTCGGATAAACGGCCTGATTCTGAACCTTGTCGGCGATGCCGCGAATTTTTTCTGAACTCATTTGCGCGTCGAGCGCGGTGCGTTCGATGAAATCCACCGCTTTGCCGCCGGTCATCGGCTGCGCAGCGGCGAGCATTCCGATTGTGCCGCCGGAATTGTCTTCGGCAACCATTCCGTTTGTGTCAACGCCGTTCAATTTTTCGTAGGTTGTTTCAATCTGTCCATTTGCCATGTAGCGATAGTTCGCCGGATTGTTGAAACAAATGCCTTCCGGTGTTTTTGCGTAAAATGATTGCGGCAGTTGCTGGCCGATGACGACGCCAACCGTCGGGTCGGCGCCTTTGCAACAACTGTCAAAGTAACGCCCGACCCAGCCATATTTTTCCGATTTGTCCGAGTCGCTTGCGGTTTGCCAGATTTCCGTCGAACGAAAATGTGAACGATTCGGATTTGGATAGCCGACACCTTGCACAACGGCAAGATGCCCGGCATCGTAAAGATTTTTGAATCCGCCCATCGCATTGTGAAATCCGATTTCGCCGTTCAATGGCAAAACATTTTGCGCGGAAAGGCCGATGGTCGGGCGCGCTTTGTGATAAAAATCATTTGCGTAAGGCACGACGGTGTTTAACCCGTCGTTGCCGCCGGCCATTTGCAGCACGACGAGAATTGTGTCGTCCTTGCCGGTCACAATTTGCGTTGACGAATCGGCAGCTTCGGCCTGTAGCGCGGCAAATGTATTGGCGAGAAATGCCGGAACCGTCCACGACAGCGCGCTGCCGAGCACGGTCGTGCGTAAAAATTGGCGGCGCGTTTGGAGAGTAATTTCGTTTTTCATAAGCACCTCATGCAACTTGGTAATCCGGCGTGGACATGACCAGGCGAATCGCCTGCAAAACATCGGCGTCGGCTAATTTGGTTTTTGGTTCGAGAAAATCATTGAGCGCTTTTTCCTGCTCGCCCGATAAATTCGTTTGGAGCAAACGCTTTTCAATTGCGGCGACCAGTAATTTTTTGTCCATGCGTTCTTCGGGCGTGAGAATTTTTTCTGCGTCCACGCCGCCGATGTGAATTCGTTGCGCAATTTTTTCCAATTTTTGCCCGCCGGCACCGCCTTGCTTGCGTGCGAAATCTTCCGGCGACATTTGTTGCGCAGTCCCCTGAACAATTGTCACGGAATCGTTGTAGCGCGTCAGCAGCGTGTTCGTGGTAATCCAGCTCATGCCGCCGTCCCAGCCTTTGACATTTGGCGGCGCAAATAAATCCTGGCCAAGCGAGCGCAACATTGCCGACGAAAGAAATGGCGGTGGCAAATCGGTTTCAAGCATTCGTGTCGAGCCAACGAGCCATTGAGTTGGACTTTTGACCTGGTTGCGAATCACGGATGTATCATAAAATTCTTCACTGCGAAACATCACGCGCAGCATCGGCTTGAAATTATTTCCGTTTGAACGAAAAACTTCGGCGAGTGCGTCGTTCAATGGCGGCGACGGCATTTGTCCGGCGAAGAAATTCCAAATTTTTGCCGTGATAAATCTGGCTGCTTGCGGTTGTTTGACGATGAGCGCCAGAAAGTCGTCGCCATCAAAATCTCCGGTTTCTCCGAAAATGGTTTTCGGGCCGATATCATGAAAAAATGGGCGAAAAATAAATGTTTGCTCCAGCGGGCTATAGGACCAACCGGTCAACGCGCGCGCGGCTTCGGTGATGTCGTGCTCGGTGTAATGACCTTCGCCGAGTGAAAACAATTCCATGACTTCGCGCGCAAAATTTTCGTTCGGATGTTCCTTGCGGCTTTGCGCCTGGTCAAGCCACACGAGCATGGCGGGGTCTTTGCCGATGACTTTGAGCATCTCGAGCCAATTGCCAGTCGCATAATCGCGAAAACTCTGGTTCTGCCGCCACATCATGTAAGCCGAATTCGGCGACTGCCGAACTTTCTCAATGCTCGTGGCAAAATGTCCGTGCCAAAATAAAACCATTTTTTCAAGAAACGGCCGCGGCCCTTTGGCCATCCGGTCGAGCCACCAGCCGCGCAATTCATTGATTCGCTGCGCTTGCAATTGATTTTCCTGTTGCCTGAGCGTCTGTGCTTCTTGCGGCGTGGCGGCATTTTTGATGGCCAACCGCAATTTTTCCAAACGGTCGGGCTGCGGATGGTCCCAACTCGGATTCGGCGTCGGGTCGGGAATTTTTTCGTAATCGAGAAAGGAAGAAACGGCTTTGTCGTGGTCGAGCGCGGCAAGTTTTTGGATTTCCGCCGGTGGCCCTCCAAATCCCGCGCGGTTCAACAAATGCGCCGCGGTTTCGGAATTCCAGCGGTCGCTTGAGAGCGGCTTTAACATACGACTTACGACTTTCCTGTTTAGACGGAAAAATTTCGCACAGGTTTCAATTTCAGCAAAAAAAATTTATTCGACACCTGCGCTCCAACTTTCAACACTCAACGAAATGAGTTTGCCCGCCGATTATCACATGCACACGCCGCTGTGCCGCCACGCCGTCGGCGAACCGGACGAATACGCGCGGCGCGCGCTGGAAATCGGTTTGACGGAAATCGGTTTCTCCGACCATTCGCCGATGCGACAGGATAATTTTGATAATTGGCGCATGAATTTTTCACAATTGGATGAATACGTTGAAAAAGTCCGCCGCACGCAAAAAAATTTTCCGCAACTGACCATCCGCCTTGCGCTCGAAGTGGATTTTATTCCCGGCCACGAAGATTGGATTCGCGAATTGGCCGCGCGGCATCCGTGGGATTATTTCATCGGCAGTGTGCATTACGTTTCCGATTCATGGGCGATTGACGACCCGCAAAAATTGTCCGAATGGAAAAATCGCGATTCGTTTGAAGTCTGGCGAATTTGTTTCGAGCGATTGACCAAAGCCGCAGAATCGAAATTATTTGAAATCATCGGGCACGCCGATTTGCCGAAAAAATTCGGACACAAGCCGCCGGACAATTACACGAAACTTTTTGAACCATTTCTCGACGCCGCAAAAAAATCCGGCTGCACACTCGACGTGAACACCGCCGGTTTGCGCAAAGATTGCAAAGAGATTTATCCAAGCCGCGAAATTTTGAAATTGGCATTTGAAAAAGGCGTGCCCATCACATTTGGTTCTGACGCGCATGCGCCAGACGAGGTCGGAATGAATTTTGCCGAAGCAATTCAACTCGCGCGCGGCGTCGGCTACAAAGAATTTTGCCGGTTTGAAAAACGCCAACGCACTCTTGAGAAATTTTAATGGCGTCGCCGACTTCCAAAAAATCCGTTGCTTTGATTTGCGTCGCACTTGCGCTCGTGACATTTGCGCTTTATTTCCCGATGCTGCATCACGACTTCATCATTCTCGATGACGAAGCTTACATCACGGGAAATCCGCACGTCACGACGGGTTTAAATTCTACGAATATTGCCTGGGCGTTTAAGAGCGGCGAGCAGGCGAATTGGCATCCGCTGACATGGATTTCGCACCAAGCTGATTGCTCGATGTTCGGACTCAACGCTGGCGAACACCATTTAATCAATTTACTGTTTCACATCGCAAATTCACTCTTGTTGTTTGTTTGGCTCAAAAATTTGACGGGAACAATCTGGCGCAGCGCATTTGTCGCTGCGGCATTTGCATGGCATCCATTGCACGTGGAATCCGTCGCGTGGGCGGCGGAGCGCAAAGATGTTTTAAGCGCATTTTTCTGGATGCTGACTTTGATTGCGTGGACACCTTATGCGCGGCAAAAAAATCTCACGGCATATTTCGTTGCGCTAATTTTATTTGCGTGCGGTTTGATGTCCAAGCCGATGGTCGTGACGCTGCCATGCGTTTTGCTTTTGTTGGATTTCTGGCCGCTGGAGCGACTCAAGATTCAGCGTTCAGAGTTCCGGGTTAAAATCATTTCCAAATTGGTTTTGGAGAAAATTCCATTTTTCGTCCTCGCTGCTGCTGGAAGCGTCATTACTTTTCTTGTCCAAAAAAATGGTGGCGCAGTCTGGTCGGAAAATTTTGGAATGCGAATCGAAAATGCCTTGCTTGCCTACGTCCGGTATATTTCAAAAATTTTCTGGCCGCAGGATTTGGCGATTATTTATTCCTATCCGAAAAATTGGCCGCTTATTTTTCTTATCAGCGCCGCGCTTCTTCTGCTGGCATGGACGACATTGTGCATTTATCGCGCGCGGCAAAATCCATATTTGCTTTTTGGCTGGCTTTGGTTTCTTGGCGTTCTTGTGCCGACGATTGGCATCATCCAAGTCGGCGCGGCTTCCATGGCCGACCGTTACACATATTTGCCAAGCATCGGAATTTTCATTCTCGTCGCCTGGGGCGCGAATGATTTGCTGAATCGCTGGCCGGAACGAAAAAGGTTTTTGCCGGTTGCTGCTGCCATCGCTCTCGCCGGTTGTATTGGTGTCACGACGATTCAACTCAATTATTGGCGTAGTGACATTTCACTTTTTTATCACACGGTTGCCGTGACAACCGGCAATTACGCCGCGGAAAATTTGCTCGGCACTTCTTATCAAGACGCCGGCGACAATGTCCGTGCGCTGGTTTGCTACCAAAATTCCGTCAATGACGAACCGCGCTTTCCGCAATCACAATTCCGTTTGGCAATGTGCCTTTTTTCTTTTGGCCGCAATACCGAAGCGGTTGAACATTTGCGCGCCGCCGCCGAATTGGAAAAAAACGATGCGCAAATCCAATTCGATTTGGGAAGAATTTTTTTGCAGCACAACGATTTCGTTGATGCAGCCAAAGGATTTCATGCTGCGCTCGCCGTCAAACCGGATTTTTCCGAAGCGCAAAAGCAATTGGATTTGCTCAAAACCAATTCCGTTACGACGCCAAAATAATTTATGGACATCAAAAATCTCGCCGACATTCCGGCATTTATTACGAAGGACGGCTCGGAAATTCGTGAGCTGCTGGCGTATCGTAATTCTGAAATCCGCAATCAAAGTCTTGCCGAAGCGCGATTGCCCGTCGGCGCGAGCACGCAGGAACATTTTCATCCGAAAGCCGAGGAAATTTATTTTATCACGCACGGCAGCGGCCGGATGAAAATTGAAAATGAATTTCGCGACGTAAAAGTTGGTGACGCCATTGCGATTCCGCCGGGAAGGAAACACAAACTTTGGAACACCGGCGCCGAAACGCTTCATCTGCTTTGCTGCTGCGCGCCGGCTTACGAGGACAGCGACACGGTCATCACAGAGAAATGAGCCGCGTGCTCGACAGCGCGGTTCAATTTTGAAAAACTGCTTGCGTGAAACAATCAATCGTCACCCTCGACATGGAAGGCGTGCTCACGCCGGAAATCTGGATTGCCGTCGCCGAGAAAACAAAAATTCCCGAACTGCGCCGCACAACGCGCGACGAACCGGATTACGACAAACTCATGCGCGGGCGATTGGAAATTCTCGGCAAACATCAAATCAAATTGTCCGACATCCAAAATGTCATCGGCACGCTTCAGCCGTTGCCCGGCGCAAAAGAATTTTTGGATGAACTGCGTTCAATTGTTCAAACTATAATTCTTTCCGACACGTTCGAGCAATTCGCGCAACCGTTGATGCGGCAATTGAACTGGCCGACGCTGCTTTGCCATCGGCTCATCGTCGAGAACGACCGCATCCTGGATTATCAATTGCGACAGCCGGACCAGAAACGAAAAGCCGTCGCAGCGTTGAGGTCGTTGAATTATCAAGTCATTTCTGCCGGCGATTCCTACAACGACACGGGAATGTTGTGCGAAGCCGACGAGGGCTATTTGATTCACGCGCCGGAAAATGTGAAGCGCGATTTTCCGCAATTGAAAGTTGTCGAATCACTATCCGATTTGTTGAAAGCAATTAAAGCGGAACTGAAATGATGCAGAAAACTTTTACGCGAATTGCACAAATTTTCGCTAATTGATTTGAATTCGTGTTAATTCGCGAAATTAGCGTAAAGTCTCAATCTTCTGCTTTAAAAGCTCGTGAAATCAAATCTCTGACCGCTTGCTTCGGATTTTTCGCCTCGTAAAGCATCGCGTAAACTTCGTCAATGATTGGCGTCGCTACTTTTTTGACTCGCGCTAATTTGTGCGCCGATTTTGCCGTCGGATAACCTTCCGCCAATTTCGGATGCGACGCTTGAATCGCTTCCATCGTTTCGCCGCGACCGAGTCGTTCACCCAAATCGCGATTGCGGCTTTGCTTGGAAAAACAGGTCAGCATCAAATCGCCGAGGCCGCTCAAGCCGGAAAATGTCTCCGCCTGCGCGCCGCATGCCATGCCGAGACGTTTCATTTCTGCGAGTGAACGCGAAACTAAACCCGCTTTCGTATTGTCACCGAAACCAAGTCCGTCACTTACACCTGCGCCGATGGCGATGATGTTTTTCAACGCGCCGCCGTATTCGACGCCCAAAATGTCCGTGCTGCGATAAATGCGAAATTCCGGCCGATGAAAAAGTCCCTGCACCGTTTTCGCCGTCGCATCGCTTTCGCTGGCGCAAACAACCGTCGTTGGAATTCCCATCGCCACTTCGCGCGCAAAACTCGGACCGGACAACGCGGCGATGCGATTGCCCGGCGCGTGCTCGCGCAAAATTCGGCTCATCGTGTCGCCGGTTTCAAATTCAATCCCCTTCGTGACGCTGACGAAAATCGCCGGATGACCTTTCAATTTCTTCGCCACATCGCGAAAAAATTGCGACGGAATCGCCAGCACCACGCACTCCGCGCCGCCGACAGCCTTTCCGAAATCCGTTTCCGTTTTCCAATCTTTCGGCAACGTCACGCCGGGCAGAAATTTTTCGCTGCGACCGCCTTGGATTTCCTTGAGCGTTTCGGCGTTGATGTCCCAAAGCGTCACGGCATTGCCGTTTTCATGCAGCACTTTGGCCAGAGCCGTTCCCCACGCACCCGCGCCCAGCATCGTGATTTTCATTTCGTGCCCTCCGATTCCAATTTGGTGGGGCGAGAGTCCTCTCGAGCCCAAATTAAAAAGTCACGGCTCGACGGAGTCTCGCCCCACCGTTTAGTAATTTTCATTTGTCACCTCCGCCAGATTTTTTGCCGAGGCGATTTTCAGTTCCTTGCATGAGTCGTTGGATGTTGGATTTGTGTTTGTAAATCGCCAGCGCACCGAGCGCCGTCGTGACGATGCCGAGAAATAAATTATGTGGCTGTAAAATCCAAACTGCCGCCGGTAATGCAATCGCCGCAAGAATCGAACTGACCGAAACATAGCGCGTCGTCAGCAATGCTAAAATGAAAATGGCGAACGCAATTCCCAGCGCAATTGGCGCGAGCGCAAGATAAACTCCCGCTGTTGTCGCAATGCCTTTGCCGCCTTTGAATTTCAACCAGCAGGTGTAATTGTGTCCGAGCACGGCAAAAATGCCGGCGATGAGGATAAAATAATTTGCGATTTTTGGTGATGGAAAGGGCATTGCATCTGTCGTGGGATGCAATCCGTTGAATTGGTAAAAATAGCAGGTATAAATTAGCGCTGCCAAAAAACAGGCGCCGAATCCCTTCGCCGCATCCACAAGCAGCACAAAAATTCCCGCCGGTTTGCCAAGCACGCGCATCGCGTTCGTCGCGCCGATGTTGCCGCTGCCGGTTTTGCGAATGTCAATGCCCTTGGCCTTCGCGACGAGATAACCCGTCGGAATCGAGCCGAGCAGATACGCCGCGACCGCGACGATGATGTAGCTCCAAATGGGCACGCGGCAGTTTAACGGTTCAAAGTTGAAAGTTGAAAGTTGAAAGTTATAGTCGTGGCAAATGAGCCGATTGCGATTCCGCGCCGTCATTGAAATCAACAACATCAATCCCTACGTGCTCGTCAGCGCGCGGCGCGCGGCGCAAATCCAAAAAGGCTGGCGCAAGCCGATGCCCGTCCGCGTGCGCGTGAATGGCAAACCGGAAAAACCGTGGCGCATCAACCTGATGCCGATTGGCGACGGAAGTTTTTATCTTTATCTGCACGGCAATGTCCGCAAGGCATCGCAGACCAAAGTGGGCGACGCAGTGACGGTGGAATTGGAATTTGATGCCGAATATAAAAGCGGCCCGGCGCATCCGATGCCGTCGTGGTTCAAAAGTGCGCTCGACAAAAATCAAAAGGCGAAGCAGGCATGGAGCCAATTGATTCCAAGCCGGCAAAAGGAAATTCTGCGTTACTTTTCATGGCTGAAATCGCGTGAAGCGCAAATGCGAAATTGCGAGCGGGCAATTCATGTTTTGTCCGGCGGCAAAGCGCGATTTATGGGCAGGTCGTGGAACGATTAGAATTTGGTCTGGACAAAATTTTTTGACAGGCGCAGAGTCAATTTTGTGAAAAGCATTGTGAAAAGTTTTTTGGTGACAGCATTCAATATTTTAATTGTTTTATTTGGATTGTTACTCGCTGGCTGTGCAAATCCAAAAGTTGTGCAAATTTCGCCAGGGGTTTATCAATTATCTCGTGACGATCACGGAGGTATTTTTGGAAATGAGGAACGCTTAAAAGCTAACGTGATTCGCGACGCCAATAAGTTTGCCGAGAGTCAAGGCAAAGTTGCGATTCCAATATCCGCGAGAGCACATCCCGTAGGAATTTTAGGTGATTGGGCTTCCTTTGAATACAATTTTGAAGTTGTAGACACAAATAATCTCGAAGCGCACACACCAAAGGTATTGGTGGTAACAGATTCAAAAAGCAGTCCGGAATTTCGAAGCCTCGGCGGAAAAGATATTTTTTACGTTGCTCAGCCTGTGAAATAAACATATGGCTAAATTTTTGCCCAGACATTTCTGATTTCCGTTTCCGTTGTTCACTGGCAAACTGCGCCCGTGGCAAATTCAAATCAGAAAATTCGCGTGGCCGTGCTCGGCACCGGCTCGCTCGGTCAACATCACGCACGCATTTATTCCGAACTCGAAAAGGCCGGCTTCGTCCAATTCGCCGGCGTGTTCGATTCGCATACTGACGCCGCCAAGAAAATTGCCGCGAAGCACAACGCGAACGTTTTCAATTCCATTGCCGAAGCTGCCGCCAATTCCGACGCGCTGAACATTGTCACGCCCACGACCACGCATTTCGACATCGCCAAACAATTGCTCGCGCAGGGCAAACACGTCCTCGTCGAGAAACCGATGACCGACAATTCCGCGCAGGCCGCCGAATTGATTCAGATTGCGCAGCAAAAGAATTGTGTGCTGCAAGTCGGCCATGTCGAGCGGTTCAATCCCGTTTTTAATTTTCTCCAAAGCGCCGCGCCCGAGCCGCGCTTCATCGAGTGCCATCGCCTCTCGCCGTTTCCCGCGCGTTCCACCGACATCGGCGTCGTGCTCGATTTGATGATTCACGACCTCGACGTCGTGCTCGCGTTCGTGAAATCGCCCGTCGCGAGCGTGGACGGCGTGGGCATTCCGGTTTTGAGCAAGAGCGAGGACATCGCGAATGCGCGTTTAAAATTTGCGAACGGTTGCGTTGCGAATCTGACCGTCAGCCGCGTCAGTCCCGAGCGCATGAGAAAAATCCGCGTATTCAGCGGCGGCACGACCACGCCGAGCTACGTCTCGCTCGATTATGCCAAGCAGGAAGGATTTATTTATCGCACCGCGCGCGATGATGAATGGGAAAGTTCTGCGTTCAGAAAGCTCATGGCGCTGGCGGGCAGCCACGCGACGGTGGTCAGCGAATTCATGGGAAAGAAAATCGTGCGCGAACCCGTGCCAATTGTGAAGGATGAGCCGCTGAAATTGGAACTGCAACATTTCATCGAATGCGTCCACGAAAAACAAACGCCGTTGGTCAGCGGTGAATCCGCCAAACGCGCGCTGGATTTGGCGTTTGAAATTACGAGGCAGATTCAGAATCAAAAAGTTTGAAACCAAAAACGTTCATGCTCATTGCCGGTGAGGCGAGCGGGGATTTGCTCGCGGCGGAATTGGTTTCCGCGCTGCGCGCTCAATCGCCGGACGCCAAATTCATTGGCGCGGGCGGCGCGAAGATGTCCGCCGCCGGAGTCGAGCTGGCGTTCGACATGACGAAGCACGCGGTCGTGGGTTTTACGGACGTGCTGAAAAATTATTTCAAGTTTCAACGGCTGTTCAATCAATTGCGCGCGCTGGCCATCGAACGCAAGCCTGACGCCGTCATCGGCGTGGATTACGGCGGATTCAATTTGCACTTCGGTCGCACCATCAAAGAATTGACGCGTTACGATTACAGCGATTGGAATCCGAAAATCATTCAATTCGTTTCGCCGCAGGTTTGGGCGTCGCGTCCGGGACGAGCGGATTCGCTGGCGCGCAATTACGATTTGTTGTTGAGCATTTTTCCGTTCGAAAAAAAATGGTATGCGAAGCGCGTGCCGAATTTGAAGGTGGAATTTGTCGGGCATCCGATGATTGATAGAGTTGGTAGGAGCCGAGGTAACGAGGCTCAAACTAAATCAGAGCCTCCTCACGTCGGCTCCTACAAAATTTTATTGCTTCCCGGCAGTCGCAAAAGTGAATTGCAAAAACATTCGTGGGTCATTTTATCGGCGTTGAAATTGATTCAAGAAAAATTGCCAAACTTAAAAGCGAAAATGGTTTTGCCAAATGAAGAATTGGCGAAAACAGTTTCGATAGAATTGGAATTGATTGAAAAATTGGATTCGGCTTTCAATTCAGGGCAGGTTTTTCGAAAGCCCGAAATTCAAATCGGCAATCTGCCGGACGCGCTCGCGCAGGCGGACGTGGCCATCGCTTCGACGGGCACGGTGACGATGGAGTGCGCGTTTTTCGGCGTGCCGACGGTGACGCTCTACAAAACGTCGTGGCTGACATACGAAATCGGCAAACGGCTCGTGACAGTGAATTCGTTGACGATGCCGAATCTGATGGCGGGCGAGGAAGTTTATCCGGAATTCATTCAAGATGCGGCGACGCCGGAAAACATCTCGCGCGCGGCATTGGAATTGTTGCAGAACGAACCGCGCCGGATAAAAATCAAATCGCAATTGGAGAAAATTGTTTCATCGCTTGGCGAACCGGGCGCGGCTAATCGCGCGGCGGCGGCAATTTTAAGTTTGTTCAAATGAAATTGTCGCGCGAAGGATTTTTATGGACAAAATTTTTCGGCAGGAGCAATGTCAATTTGTGAAGGTTACTCAATTAATGTTCGGCATCTTATTAGCGGCAATCTGTTCCGGTTGTGGCACTATAGCAAGTCATGATGACCAAGAAGTCTCAGGTGGCGTATATCATGGTGTCTATCGAGGTGTCCGTGCAGATTGGCAGTGGATAGCCCATCCTGAACCGGAAACTGAGCTTGGCGTGCCTTTTTACTGCTTTGATGTGCCATTTTCGTTTGTTGCTGATACGTTTTACTTGCCTTTTGATACAATAACCGTCATGGAAAAATCTGACGCAAAGACAAACATCGCGCCGGAGCCAGCTTCTACTGCGCATTGAGTTATTTGTAAAATATGACAATCCTGCGATTCATATTTCTATGGTTGGGAATAGTGACAGCGTTTGCGCTGATTGGATGGTTCCTTGATGAATTTTCAGGTTGCGAAACGGCAGTATTATTTGCGGCGGTCGGAATGGGTGTCGCATCTTTTATTGTCGTCGGTTTAATTTTATTTAGAAATATCCGTTCTAATCGGTTGGCAAAGGACTTTGCCACAACATTACTCTTTGTTTTTGGAATTATTTCAATTGTTATTCCCGGATTTATTGTTTTTTTGGTTAGGCGCGCTACGCAATACAGTAGCGGAGATTATGAAAAGGGAATCCATTTATTTCAAGGAGAGCAAGCAATGTCGGAAATTGTTGCGCCCGGTATTACATTTTTGATAGTTGCTTGTATTTTCATTGTGTTTCTCATTTGCATATTTAAGGTGAAACGCACAGGCTAAATTTCCTTCGCATTCTTCACGCCCTTCGCGCGACAATTTCATTTCCGCAAACGCACAAAAATCATTTCCTTTATTCGCCGCGCATTTTAACTTTTCCGCATGGACACATTGCACGCGCCGTGGCGGATTGATTATATCCTCTCGCCGAAACCGGAATTGAAGGCCGGCCTGTTCACGCGCATCGCGCAATCGTCGGACGACGAGACAAACTACGTCATCGCGCGCGACCGCACGTGCTTCGCGCTGCTCAACGCGTATCCGTATGTCGGCGGCCATTTGATGACCGTGCCTTACAAAGAAGTCGCGGACATGAACGGCTTGACGGACGAGGAGCTCGCGGATTTGTGGAAGCTCACGCGTCGTTGCATCGCCGCGCTGACGACGGTGATGAAGCCGGACGGTTTCAACGTGGGCATCAATCTCGGAAAAGTCGCCGGCGCGGGCATCGTGGAGCATTTGCATATCCACGTCGTGCCGCGCTGGAACGGCGACATCAATTTCATGCCGGTCATCACAAACACGACGGTGTTGCCGGAGGCGTTGAAGGACGTGGCGGGAAAACTTCGCATGGAACTTGCTAAATAATTTTTGTGGCTACGGAAACTCTCCATTTCGAAAATGCGCGCGCGGCGCAGCAGTTGTTCAATCACGAACCGCAAAATTTGCGGCTGCTGGAAACAGAACTCGGCGTCAAGGCAACGTCGCGCGAAGGCTGGATAAAGCTCGAAGGCGAAAGCGATGCGATTGCGCGCGCCAAACAACTTTTCGCTTCGCTCGAAAGTTCGCTCAAAGCCGGCTCTCCAGTTCGCAACAAGGAATTCACGCACGCATTGAACGTGGTGAAGCATGAAGGCGCGGAGACATTGAAAGATTTGACGAGCAATCGCGTGCAAACACACGAGCGTAAGCCGGGCGTCACCGCGAAAACGGTCGGGCAAAAAAAATATCTGGATGCGATTCGTAATCATGATGTGACGTTTGGCGTTGGTCCGGCAGGAACAGGAAAAACCTATTTGGCCGTGGCAATGGCGTTGTCGGCGTTGCGCGACGGAAAAGTTTCTCGAATCATTTTGACGCGTCCGGCGGTTGAAGCGGGCGAAGCGCTGGGATTTTTGCCGGGCGACCTGTTTGAAAAAATCACGCCGTATTTGCGTCCGCTACAAGATGCGCTGCACGACATGCTGCCCGCCGAAGAAATCCAAAAGCACACGGAGCGCGGAACGATTGAAATTGCGCCGTTGGCCTACATGCGCGGTCGCACGTTGAACAACGCGTTTATCATTTTGGACGAAGCACAAAATTCCACGACCGAACAGATGCTGATGTTTCTCACGCGACTGGGTCACGGCTCAAAAGCAGTCATCACGGGCGACGAAACGCAGATTGATTTGCCGCCGCACAAACATTCCGGCCTGGTCGAAGCGCATCGCGCACTGAAGCACGTTGACGGAATCGCGGTCATTGAATTTTCCAAACGGGATGTCGTGCGTCATCCGCTCGTCCAAAAAATCATCGGTGCTTACGAGGAACATCGCGGCAAGGCGAAAAGCGAATGAACATCGTCATCGCCAATCGCCAGCGCGTAAAAAAAATTGATGCGCGACTGCTGAAAGAAATTACTGCGGCAATTTTGGCGGAATTGAAAATCGAGCATTGCGAGTTGGAAATCAATTTGCTCGGCGCAAAGGAAATGGCCGCGCTCAACGAAACATTTCTCAACCATGAAGGCTCGACCGATGTGATTACCTTCGATTATTCCGAGGGAAAAAAATTGCGAAAAAATGTTGGTGTTGCCGGTGAAATTTTTATTTCAGTTGACGATGCAATCGCGCAGGCGAAAGAATTCAAAACTAATTGGCAAACCGAAATTGTTCGTTACATCGCGCACGGTATTTTGCATTTGCTCGGCCACGATGATTTGAAACCGCAATTGCGTCGCAAAATGAAACGCGAAGAAAACTTGCTTGTCCGCAAGCTCGCCAGGAAATTTTCGCTCGCGCAAATCGGCGGCGGTTCTAAACTGCGCTCGTGAGAAAATCGTTTTTTGCCCGCTGGCGTTCCAGTTTTTTGACCGGCTTATTGATTGTTCTGCCGGGCGTCATCACATTTGCAGTCGTTAAATGGATTTTTGGGACGGTTTCCAGCTTCACCGACACGCTGCTTTTCTTTTTGCCATTCGTGTTCCAACCGGACGAGGTCTACAAAAACGGCGTGGACGGCCAAATGTTTTGGTATTGGAGCGCGCTGGCATTTGTAATCGCAATTGTCGGAATTTCAGTAGTGGGTGTCGCGGCGCGATATTATTTCGGCAAGCGGATGATTGAGTTCGCGGACAATCTCATGTTACGCGTGCCGGTGCTCAATAAAATTTACGGAACGATTAAGCAAGTTGACCAGGCATTTACGTCCGGCAAAAAATCTTCATTCAAAACCGTCGTGCTCGTGGAATATCCGCGCGAAGGAATTTATTCCATTGGATTTCTTACAAGCGAACGCGCGGATGAAATCGAACTGAAAACGCAAAGAAAATGCGTTTGTGTTTTTGTTCCCACGACGCCGATTCCGACCGGCGGATTTCTCATCGTTGTGCCGGAAGAAAAAGTCGTCAAACTGGAAATGTCCGTGGCTGAAGGTCTGAAATACATCGTCAGTTTCGGCGCGTTGACGGCTGAAGCGGCGACAGAATTTAAAAAATTAAATGACTGAATCGGCCCACGGAATTATTTTGCGCACGCGGCCGTTGACCGAAACAAGTTTGATTGTCAATTGGTTGACGCCGCAGTTGGGAAGAATTTCTTTGGTTGCCAAAGGTGCGCGCCGTCCGAAATCTCCGTTTGCCGGCAAACTGGATTTATTTTACGAGGCGGATTTTTCCTTTGCGCGCAGCCGTAAATCCGATTTGCACATTTTGCGCGAAGTGAATTTGCATGGGACGAATAAATTTCTTCGCGACGACATTTCAAGATTGCATCGCGCGGCTTACGCTTGTGGATTTATCGAGCAGGCAACAGAAACGGAAACGCCCATTCCAGCCATTTACGATTTGCTAAAAGATTTTTTGCGATTGCTTCGGGAAAAATCGCCAGCACAAACCGTTTTTGCTTTTGAACTGAAGTTATTGCATGAGCTTGGCCTTGCGCCGGATTTGGCGGAAGCCGGTTTATCGGCGGGAACAAAAAAAATCGCCGGCATACTTTTGGAAAAAGATTTCGCGTCGCTCGCAAATCTCAAATTGACGAAACCGCAAACGGACGAGTTACGTCAATTTCTGCACGGATTTCTGATTTTTCATTTGGGTAAATTGCCAAGAGGCCGTGCCGCGGCATTGTCTTTGGAAATTTGAAATGGAAATCGGTCGCAAGATGAATTACTTTTGCGCAGTTCAGAGGCATGAAAGATAAAATTCCAGGATTGTCGTCTATCCGAATGAAGCTTGCCGGGTTCGTTTTGCTTCTCGTCATTGCCGCGATTTTTCTGATGTATATTTTTCATTTGCCGATGACGGAATTTGTCGTCGGGCTGGCGGCGTTGATTGCCGCGTGGTTCGGCGGCGAATTGTTCGTGCGTCGTCAAGTCCATGCGATGTCCGAAACGGCGAAGAAAATTGCCGATGGCGATTTGAGCGCGCGCACGGGTTTGCCGGATTCAGCGGATGAATTGGGCCGCATGGCAAAGGTTTTTGACCGCATGGCGGAAATTTTGCAACAACGCATTCGCGAACGGGAAAAATTGGCGGCGTTTGTGCAATTGAATCCAAATCCCGCGCTGGAATTTGCCGCCGATGGCGAGCTGATTTATTTCAACGAAGCGGCATGGAATCTTTCTCTGCGAGCGCATCGCGACCATCCACGCGACATTTTGCCCGACAACACGGCGAATGTTGTTCGCGACTGCATCCAGTCGAATCAGAGCCGCCACTCGGAAACGAAAATCAACGGCCGAATGATTGCGTGGTCGTTTTATCCGATTCCGTCGGGAAATGTCGTTCACTGCTACGCCGAGGACGTGACGGAGCGAATCAATTTGGAAGAACAACTGCGCCAGTCGCAAAAAATGGAATCCATTGGCCAGCTCGCCGCGGGCGTCGCGCATGATTTCAATAATATTTTGACGGTGATTCAAGGACATTCGAGCGCGCTTTTGGCGAAATCGTTGCCGCCGGAAATTAACGGGCCGTTGCAAGCGGTTTATTTTGCCGCCGAGCGCGCTGCGAGTTTGACGAAGCAATTGCTGATGTTCAGCCGCAAAAACGTCATGCATTTGTGTCCGCTCGATTTGCGTGAAGTCGTCGGCAACATGAACAAAATGCTCGCGCGGTTGCTTGGCGAAACAATTGCGCTGGAATTTCAGCCGCCAGCGGAATTGCCGGGCATCCAGGGCGACGCCGGCATGATTGAACAAATTATTTTGAACCTCGCCGTCAATGCGCGCGATGCCATGCCTGAAGGCGGCAAGTTGTCCATTCAACTCGGTGCAATGACGATTGAGCCGTCTTATCTGGACACGCATCGCGATGCGCGCGGCGGAAAATTTGTTCGACTGCGCGTTACGGACACTGGCTGCGGCATGGACACGCTCACGCTCGCGCACATTTTTGAACCGTTTTTCACAACGAAAGAAGTCGGCAAAGGCACCGGCCTCGGCCTTGCAACGGTCTACGGAATTGTGCAACAGCACGAAGGATGGATTGAAGCCGTCAGCAAACCGGGACAGGGAACGACGTTTGAAGTTTTCTTTCCGGTGGCACAAACGGAAATAGCTGCCGAAAGAAAAGAAATCCGTCCGGTCACGCCCGTAGTCGGCGGCGCTGAAACAATTTTAATGGTCGAAGATGAGCAGGTGTTACGCGAAATGGCGCGGGATATTTTACGCGACCTCGGCTACAAAATTCTCGAAGCGCCCAACGGAAAAGAGGCATTAACCATTTGGAAACAGAAACGCGACGAAATTCATTTGCTGTTGACGGATTTGGTCATGCCCGAAGGCATTTCCGGCGTTGACCTTGCCGAACGATTACTCGCCGACCGTCCGGATTTGAAAATTATTTTTACTAGCGGTTACACTGCGGGAGAAATCAATTTGGAATTGTTCACGCGGTCGCAAGCGCATTTCCTGCAAAAACCTTACACACACGCCGCGCTCGCAAAAATCGTCCGCAATTGCCTCGATAAAAATGCTCCCGCAAAAGCTGCGGTGAATTAAGCCGTTTTTGCCTCGAGCAATTTCATTACTGCGTCAACCGCATTTTCAATTTTAACCGCCTGAAGATTTCCACCGCGCGGCTTGATTTCAATTTCGCCTTTAGCCAGCGATTTTTCGCCGATGCCGATGCGAATCGGAAAGCCGACCAAATCTGCGTCTTTGAATTTCACGCCCGGCCGCTCATCGCGGTCGTCGAG
>JAJPKI010000020.1 GCA_021323835.1 Verrucomicrobiota bacterium
GCTCGTATCAATGCCGTTGCCAATTGTGCCGCCGGTGAAATATTTTGGCGTGTTCCAAATGTCATGAACCACCGTGCCGCCCTGATACATTCCGAATTTAGTATAGTGATTCGTGCCGCCCTGGTCGGGTTGGTTGTAAAGCAGCGAACCGTCCACATAAACGTAAATTCTCGCCACGTTCATATCGTGAATGATGTTGATGCGATGGGTCTGGCCGTAAATGCCCGTGATGATGGATACGCCTTCGCCTTGAAGGTCGCCGCCGTTGTCAGTATGCGCCTCCAATTTCCACGCTGCATGTGTCGCTGCGCCGAAATCCTGGCTGCAGGTGGTCTCTGTGTAACCCGCCACCGAGCCGCTGGGTTGGTAAAAGGTGAGATAACCTTCGAATTGATGCGTGCCGCTCGTATAATCGTTGTTCACGCGGATTTCAACGCGCCCGGCATCCGTGTTTTTGAACCAGAAATAACGTTTGTTATTCACGTTGGTGTAGGCAATCCACGAATCACCAAAGCCCGATGGCGCGGGGCTAATCGTGTCCAGCGAATCGCCGCCGGTATGATGATATTCGAGCCGTTCGGAATAGGATTGCTGTGTCCAACCGCTGCCCATTTGCGCTTGCGTGACACCGGCCGCAAAGAGCAGGGCGGAGCCGGCTAACAACAATCCTTTGAGTCTGGAATTCTTTTGCATAAGTTTATTTTTGTTTATGTTTTTCAGCCTTGGTTTCGCGAAGACAAGAATTTCGTGCAGCGCAAATTTCGGGCGTTGGAGAATTATTAGCAGAAGCCGCCGCTAAATTCATGTCGGCCTTTCGTTCGATAGCGAAGCAAACTAATTCCGGTTCAAAAATTTCACCGTCGCTTCCGTGCGCGATTGCACGTGTAGCTTTTCGTAAATGCGATGAATGTGCGTCCGCACCGTCGGCAAGCCGATGCCCAGCGTGTCGCCAATCTCTTTGTAGAGAAGACCTTTGGCCAGCAGCGTTAATACTTCTTCTTCGCGCTTGCTCAATTGCTCCATTTCCGCCGACGGCTGCTTTTTGCCGAAATAATCAACCACTTTGCGCGCGATTTGCATGGACATCGGCGCGCCGCCCGCGTGAATTTGTTCAATCGCCTGCACCAGTTCCGCCGGCGGCGTGTTTTTGAGCAAATAACCTTTCGCGCCCGCGCGCAGCGAATTGAAAATCACTTCCGCCTCCTCGTAAGTCGTAATCATCAACATCGGCAACTGCGGAAATTTTTCTTTTAGCTTCGCGACGCACTCAATGCCGCTCATGCCCGGCAGATTGATGTCCACCAAAACCACGTCCGGTTTTTCCGCGGGAATTCCCTGCAACGCCAACTCCGCATTCGCATATGTATTTAAGCAGCGCAGCGACGGCGATTGCTTCACGCGCGCTTCCAACGCCGCGCGCGTTTCACGATTGTCTTCCACGATGGAAACGGCGATGGGCATTTCGAGATTTTAATTGTTTTTGAAACGGAGATAAAGCAATTGCTGCAAAAACCGGTTTTTGCTCCTGCAAATGAGAAATTGAAGCCGCGCGGCAAATCATTGAATCATTTCTTACGATTGGTCTTCGCAATATGCGCATGGATGGCCGCGTCCATGGTCTGCGGGTCAAAAGCCCCTTTCTCGCAACAAACCACAAAATATTCCATCAACGATTTCAATGCCTCCCATCGTTCGCGGATGTTTCTTGCGTTTTTGCAAAGCGCGCCGTTCGCGGATTCTTTGGCCAACAACGCCACCATTTGGGCGAAATCATGCACCACTTTGCATTGCGCGGTCGTCAACGGCAAAGGCTTGCCGTTGGCAACTTCTGGATTGTGGATGAAATAGCCGCCCGCTTCCGCGCATAACCAATGCATCAATCGCGGATTGCGCGCGGCCCGCACGACCCATGCCATGCGTTCCAATGGATTCTTGCGCTCATCGTCCTGCCGCGACCATTTGTAAAGTCCAGCCGGCGACATGCCCAATTTTTCGGCCAGTTGTTTCACGCTGCTTTCTTTGAACACTTCCTGAAACACTTCATGCGATTTCATAACCTTTTCCATTCTGATTTTTATTGTTGGTTTTAGACAGGATTAACAAATGAACAAAATTCAATTCCGAACGATTCTATCATTCTGTCTGGATGGCTTTCGGGAAAACGATTTAAAAAATCCAAAGACTCCTGACAAGCGCAAAAATGATTCAAAGACAGTTTATACAATGTCTATACCATTGGCGTCATTTTACTCGACAAAATGAGGAGACAGACCTAAAACCGTAATCTGAAAATTTCGCTGTTCATTCAGGGTTGGCAGAGAGGTTTTGCCCGCAGCGCGACCGGACAGCGACCCAAGTGGTTGCGCTGCCCTTCTGAGTGCCTTGGTGAAGGCATATAAACCTTATCACCCGCAAAGGCCGGAGCAATCCGGCCTTTGTTTTTTTTGGCAATCCAACTGGTGGCAGTCTGCAAAGATGGCGGCGCGGCAGCACCGCCCTGCCGTCAGATTTTTTGTGAACTTTGCGTTCTCTTGTGGCAATGTTCCGTGCCATGAAACTTCCATTTACCGGCGGCTGCGTTTGCGGCGAAATCCGTTATGAATGCAATTCGCGTCCCCTGATGATGCTCAAATGCCATTGCCGCGATTGCCAGCAAATCACCGGCGGACCTTACGTGCCCGCCGTCATCGTGCCGCTGAAACATTTCAAACTCACCAAAGGCGCGCTGCAACATCACGCCACACCCAGCTTGAACGGCGGACACAACCTGCGCGGCTTCTGCCCCAAATGCGGCTCGCGCATCACCGGCGCGGAAAATCCCGAACGCGGCATCATCGGCGTGACCGCTTCCAGTCTGGACGACCCGGGCTGGTTCAAATCCACGATGGACATCTTTGTCTGCGACACGCAACCGTGGGATTTGATGGAACCGGATTCACCCAAACATCAGCAATACATGCCGCGATAATAAATGCTGGACAAAGATGGGCGACAGGCGTATTCAGCATAGCAATTAATTGGAAGGTTCGAGGTAAAAATGTGAAAGCTACAATTACATTTTTTTTATTTAGTTCGACACTCATTTTCAGCAGTCGGGGCGATATGGTGATGATCCGATATCCCTATGATGGGCCTTCGTTGACTGACATAATTCTAAATCCGAACGAAGATGTTCTAGAAACTATTGCTGCCAGAAAGGCTGCTAATGAACAAGCTGATCTGAACTATCGGCTTACTAATGCAATTAAGTATGCTGCTTCTCAGCAGGTTGCATTGCAGGCTGCTAAGCAAGCATATTTAGATTTTTTAGAAAAACTTCAGGCACCTCAAAAGGCACTTCAGGCTTTCATATTAAAAACTGACGAAGAGCAGGCCGACAAAGGTGACCCAACCGCATTGCGTGAAATGGGGGCGCGATACCGCGATGGCAGAGGCGTTGAAAAAGATTTAGTAAAATCTACTGAATTTTTTAAAAAGGCGGAGGAAGCATCCAAGGCTATAGAAGAAAAATTAAGCCAAGAGTCGAAACTTGGAGCACTGGCCGCGAAAAAAGAGAAATTCACGCGTAATTTAGTCTTCGCAGACAGAGGAAATATCGATTGCATGACTTATGTAGGGAAATGCTATCTTAATGGAGATGGCGTTGAAAAAGATATAACCAAGGCGCGGGAATATTTTCAGAAAGCCACGGACTTGGGTTCTAAAGAAGCTGCAACATTACTACTAAGCTGCCAATAAATATGAGCGAAACCGTAAGACAATTTGCGGATTTGTGGGTTGCTATAAATGAAAGGCCACCAGATCCCAACGCTGCATCCGAAAAACAAATGTTGAGAATGACCTGTTTAGGCATTGTTTTTGGATTATTTCTTGTCTTTACAATTTGTTGCCTTGTTTTAGTTATGTTGGCGATTGAGCGAAATACACGATTGGTTGCTCAAAAATATGCTGACGTCATTAATAAATAAACCGTTTGCACAAGGTGGTCAGTCTTTCATTGTAAAAAATCTTTTCCCATGGACAGCCTTTGTCCATCCGCCTTTGTTACTGTCGCCGGATGTCGCAAATTCCTTATTTTTTCGGTCGTCGCGGTGATGATTCTTATTACGGCCAAATCTTTGCCCGATAAAACCGTTGGCTGAATGAATTGGCGTTGGTTTCAGTGAATTGAAACGGCGCGGCGTTGGTCTTCAATGAAATCCAATTGGTCGTCGTCAGGTTCGTTGTCGCCTGCACCACATAGTTCGTTCCAATCCAGCCGTTGACGGTGAACTGGAATTGCTTGTTCGTATAAACGGAACCGGAAAAGTAAGGCGTGCCGTCCACTTCCGTGCGGAAGGTGTCAGCGACACTTGCAGGCAGCGCAGTGAAAAATGTGAAGCCGGTGTCCTGTTCAATCTTTTGCGGCGAGGTGACGTAGGTGTGCCAATCGCTGCTCAATCCATTCGTCGCGTTTGGAATCGAAATGGCAATGACGCGGTTGGTGGCGCTGATGCGACTCAATGCCGTGCCGCTGCCGTTTGGGACCAGCACGACAATTTTCCAGACGTTGGATGCGATGTATGCTTTGCCGCTGGGAATGGTATTGGTGCCAAACCCGCTTGGTCCGCAAATGATGAGCAATTCATTGTTCGTATCTTGATTGCGGCAGTATTGCTCGAAATTTCCCCACACGCCCTGATTGTTCGGGCCGGATTGCGGCATGATGTTGGACATGAAGAATACAAGTTTGTTGTCATTGGTGGTATCGGTGCGGTCTTCGGACGGGCACAGGTGGCCGCGATTGAAGTCAATGTTGCCGACGCCGTTGTAATCGGTGGTCACAAGGCGATTGGTGAAATTGGGCGGCAGATTGGTGTCCTGATAATAAGTGCTATTGCGCGGGGCAGAACCAACGTCGGCTGCGGTCAAATCCCACGACGCCCAGACGGGTTCGCCCAGATGGTCGCTGTAATCAATAGCTTCGACGGTGCGTTGAATTAAATAATGCTGGTGATTATTGGTATCGGCGATTGCGCCGGAAGGATTGCCAAGTTGCATTTGCAAATTGATGTCAATGACGGCAAAGGCGGAGGACGCCGAAAAACTCATTACGACGAAAACGACAACTACGTATCCCAAAAACGTCAGGGATTTATACAAGACGGATTAAAATATCATAGATTCAGCTTTTTGCCCTGCTGAATCTTAAAACTATCATTTTTATTTTGAATTGATTTTGTGGCGGGCGGTCAGCAAAGTTGGCGCATGAAAATTGCCAGGCGCATTCTCTGGAACATTTATGCGGTGCCGATAACTTTGATACTTTTGTTGGCCGAGGTTTTCGCCATGTTCCATTATACAAATCCTTTTGTGATTCCTTGTGCCGTCCTTGATTTTTGCATTTCGTTGCCCGGCCTCATTGCCCTGTATTTGCACATCTGGGATAAACAGGTGTTCCATCCCCTTGTCTGGAAAATTTATGCGTTTGTTTTTCTCGCGTGGGATATATGCTTCAATACCTTGATTGAGCCGCGCATCACCAACGAATCGCTCGGATGGGATTCTCTGGTTGGCTTTGTCATATTAATTCCATTATACGTCGCAGTATTCAGGTATGCTTTCCGGCGGTGGGATTACGTGGAAAATCGTGATTTTTGAAGGTTTTCCTGCATTTTTGAATGATTTTTTGCCAGCGGACGTTGTTTTCTGACAAAAATCGTTAAAAATTGTCAAAGAACGACATTTTTTGTCAAAAATCGTCAAGATTTGTCAAATCTCATTGAAAATTGTCAGAGAACGATGTTTTTTGACAAATATTGTCAGGATTTGTCAAATCTCAGTGAAAATTGTCAAGGAACGACGTTTTTTGTCAAAAATTGTCGAAAGTTGTCAAAAAACGACGATTTCCTGTGATGTTAGGGCACGATGTCCTAGCGCGCCGAAATTATTAAACGTGTGGCGCTTTCGGAGAAATCGCCCTGCCTTTTCCTTTAATCCGTATCGGTAGGGTCGTTTCGCCGAAACGACCGACAAATTAAACCGCACGGCTGCGGCGAGCCGTCCCTACCAGTTTTTCAGCGATTTTCCGTCAAGGATAAACACGGTTGGTAATTGGACAAGCCAGTGTTCCTCCGGTTGTGATAGAAATGCCGCTAATCGCCCGACATGGTGTCGGGAGAAAAAACAACTGGCGCGAATGAGTAATCAATATGACACCGGACTGCTTTACGACAGCGGCGCGTTATACGATGACGGCATTCCGCCACAAACAAGAAAGAAAAAAATTATGGCTCAAGTCAGCCTTAACTTAAGCGGACTAAACATCGCCGCGCTATTGCAGACGGCGAACAACATCAAAACATCCATGACGGGCAACGCGAATTTCACGACGCCCAACCCGCCATTGACGGAAATCACGGCGCGCATCACGGCGCTGACCAATGCGGTCAACACTTATGAAATGAACGTGCTCAACACCAGCGAAAGTCTCACCGTGCGCGATGACGCGGCGCAGGCGTTGATTGACGACCTCTTGGCACTCGGCGGATATGTGCAATCGCAAAGCGGCGGCGATGTTTCCAAAATCCAAAGCGCGGGCATGACCATCAAGAGCGCGCGCACACCGTCGGCAGTTCCCGGTCAAGTCGGCAATCTCTCGGTCTTCCCAAGCGACGGCGCGGGCGGATTGGATTTGCAGTGGGACCCGATGCCCGGCACGAAGTCTTACGAGATTCAAACGAGCGTGGACCCGATAACGCCGACAAGCTGGGTGAGTCAACCGCCGGTGACGAAATCCAAAACATCGCTAACCGGATTTGCGAGCGGTTCTAAAATCTGGTCGCGCGTGCGCGCGGTGAATCCCGCTGGCATCGGCGCATGGAGCAGTGAAATTGCAAAGTTTGTTCCCTAAATTGGCAGGGCGGCGCTGCGTCGCCGCCGCGACTTTCATTTTGATTTGGGCAAAGGCGCAGCTTTGCCCTACCTCAAATAAATTTTTATGCCTTACGACCCAACATTACCCGCCAATAATTCGCCCATCGTCTCGGCGGAATTAAGAAATCAATTGAACGGATTGAAAGAATTGATTGATGGATGCGTAACAAATATGCAAATGCTCATCACCATCAATCAATTGCTCAATGACAATGCATCGGCCAATTCCAATAGTGTGAACCTGATGAATCTCACCGTCAGCGAACCCCCGACACAAGGGGAAGTTCAAAGCATTGCGGACAAATTGGATGAATTGATTCAGGCGTTGAGAAGATAACTGCAGAATAGTTGAGCCAATCGTTCAATTGCTGCCATTTTTCAACGGCGTGGTGA
>JAJPKI010000321.1 GCA_021323835.1 Verrucomicrobiota bacterium
ATTCTCTCTCAAGAAGCTCCAAAACATTTTAGTCAGAATACAGGAGTCAAAATCCTTGATCAAAAAACTGTCCCTGGTGATCAAATCGCCCTGCGCCTTTATGTTCCGGGAGAAAAAAGTGAACACACATTCTTTCTTAAGAAGGTTGGCAATGAATGGAAGGTCAACGACATTCAATAAGCGTCCGACGATGCATGAACAAACCGCTCCAGTTCACGAAAGCGTTCACTCTTGTTGAATTGCTGGTGGTCATTGCCGTGATCGCCATTCTTGCGGCATTGCTTTTGCCTGTTTTGGGCAGCGCAAAAAATCGGGCGCAACGAACGCTTTGTTTGCAATCTCAAACAAATCAACCTTGGGATGCGTCTATATTGGGATGATCATGCCGATTTTCCGCCCGGAATCAAAAATACGCTTAGTGCACCGTTCGGTTATTGGACCGGCTACAAGGAACTCATGAAAAGTTACGTCGGCTTAAACGGCACGTCGTCGCCATCGGACAAGTTGTTTGCCTGTCCCGCAGACATATTTTACTACGATTTCTTTTTGAGAACTAACCATCCATATTTTACGGCTCAAAGTTTCGCTTTCCACCTCAACCCTCGTAAAAGGAGCATTGAAAATTATGGCATGGACTAAAGCAAAGACAGCAATTATTGGCGGAACAGCCGCACTGTTCTTGATTGGAACAACGGCAATAACAATGAAGAAAATTGATGCGTATAAAGCTTATCGCGATTCATGGCTTACGCCGAATTTGGATTCTGCAACGGTGGAGCAGTCTTTTCCTCAAGTGCGAATTTTACCTACACGATTTCCCAACAATCAAAACTTGTGGGAAAATGGCGAGGCTACCAAATGGGCCGGACTTAATGTGCCTGTCTCTGTAATAACGTGGGTGGCTTATCAATGGTCGCCCGCGCGAGTTGTTTTTACAGCTCCGCAGCCGCGCGGCAAATATGATTTTATCGCCAGTTTGCCACAAGGTTCTTACCCGGCATTGCAGCGCGAATTGAAAAATCAATTTGGCCTCATTGGCCGGCTCGAAACGAGAGACACAGATTGTTTTGTGCTCAAAGTGCGAACGCCAAATGCTCCGGGATTAAAGCCTCCGAACACCGGCGGAGACAATGATTGGAGCGGAATCGGACAATACGTTTGTGATGACCGTCCGCTTTCAACAGATGCTCCGCCTTTTGTGGGGCTTCAGCGTTTTCTGGAGCAATATTTCAACAAGCCGGTCGTTGATGAAACTGGTTTGACAAATCATTACAGCATTGACTTGAAATGGAACGAGCTTGGCCGCAGAGACCCTGGTAATCGGGCTTTGAAGCAAGCCATCCTTGACCAACTCGGACTGGAATTGGTCGCGACCAATATGCCGATTGAAATGCTCGTTGTTCAAAAAGCGGCAAATTGAAATAAATATCAAACACGACAAACATTTATGAAAATAAAAAAGCACACCGGCGATATGCTGTTGCTCGCGGCTGGACGGTTAAAGATGTCTATGACCTTGCCGGTATTTCCGGCAAATCGGTTAAGGAACATCCCGAATGCAAACGGATGCTGGCCGACGTGAAGCGCGGCCACATCACCGGCCTAATCTTTTCCAAACTTGCGCGGCTTGCTCGCAACACCAAAGAACTTTTGGAATTTTCCGATTTCTTCCGCGACCACAACGCCGATTTGATTTCCATTGTTGGGCAACATATTGCCGCACCAATTCCATGTCATTGGTTGTCATTCACTTATTCATGCACTTCTGCGTGAAAAAGGTAACAACGAATTTTTGAAATTTTTAACGCGCTGACAGATTGCGTTTGCCAATACCTCGCACGCCAATTCACGCTTGCGGTTTTCCGCGCCGTGGCTCAGCTTTGGAACGTTAGGCGCATGTCCCAGCATGGACACTATTTATCATTATCACATCGAAGTCAGATTGGGACCGTGCACTTTTCTGGACAAGCCAAGAAGTCACGGCCGTTTGGAGATGAGCCGTTATGTTGTATCGGCGACCCTCGTCGCGCTCATGACATTTTTCATTTTTGCTTTTTCGCACAAGCCGACAAAACAATTGAATCCGCAATATCAGCTCCAGTAATTGGCGCAAACCCGAAACCCAATACAGAGCTCTGGCGATTGCTCAGTTCCTTGGTACTCGTTGGATCAGCCCGATCCAATTTTTCATGCTTCCGTCAAGTTAGTTCCATAAATGACAAAATTGTCATCTGGCCAAGATTGCGCCATCGATTGGCTTGGTTACAATTTGCTTCACGAAAAAACGTTCGTTAAACGTTAAACCAAATTGCCATTATTTATGACCAGACTTTTTGGCAATAACTACAATCTGAAATATGCAGAAGGCAAATTCGATGTCGAATCTCAAAAATGGCTTCGGTGGGGTTATTTCTTAATCGTAGTATTGTTGCTATACCGTTTGGCCTACATCGCCAGCGGTCAAATTAATCTTAGCCCTGATGAAGTTTTATACTGGCTTCAATCCAAACATCTTGCATTATCCTACTATAGTAAACCACCGCTAACTGCTTACACGCAACACCTTGGAACCATTCTTTGGGGAGACACTGAGTTTGGAATACGCTTTTTCTCTCCCATCATTTCCGCACTAATTGCGTTAATCTGCCTGCGGTTTTGCGCGCGCGAAATCAACGCCCGCTTTGGTTTTATAATGGTGTTGGTTACTAATGCCACACCACTTCTAATGGTTGGCTCAACTTTGATGACCATTGATCCATTGAGCGTGTTGTTCTGGACTGCAGCGGTAATTGCTGGTTGGAGCGCAGTGCAGCCCGAGGGCAGAACACGTTACTGGCTTTGGGTGGGGCTGTGGATGGGGCTAGGATTTATCAGCAAATACACGGAACTATTCCAATTGCTTTGTTGGGTTGTATTTTTTGTTTTGTGGAAACCTGCGCGCCTTCACCTACGGCGGCCAGGTCCCTATCTCGCCTTGCTACTCAATATAGCAATTGCCCTCCCCGTGTTGATTTGGAACTGGCAAAATGATTGGGTAACAGTCGCACACGTTGGTGGACGGGCAGATTTCGGCAACACATTCAAATTTACCACGCGTTACCTAATTGATTTTATCGGTTCCGAAGCAGGCGTGCTCCATCCGATATTTTTCGTTGGAATGATTTGGGCAGCAGTAGCGTTTTGGCGTGCTAAACCCCGCGACCCGCGGATGGTATATTTTTTCAGCATGGGTGCGCCGTTGGTATTTGCCTATCTATTGCAATCGCTCCACGCCCGTGTTTTGCCGAATTGGATTGCGCCCGCAGTCGTGCCTCGCTTTTTTGTAATGGTGCTCTACTGGGACCAATACCGGCAACGACCTTGGGTCCGTCGCGGATTCTACACGGGATTAATCATAAGTTTAATTGCGATGATTTTTCTCACAGACACTGGATTCATAAAAATTTTCACTGGACACTATCTTCCCATGTCCATGGATCCCCAACGTCGCGTTCGCGGTTGGCCGGAAACGGCACGGGTCATCGACGAAGCCAGGCAAACTTTGCTCAAAGAGGGCAAGCCGGTCTTCGTCATCTGTCCGAGTTATGGCGCCACATCCGAAATAACGTTTTACCTGCCGGAGGCCAGATCGAGCGTGCCTGGCGTCCCAATCGTTTATTGTTCGGCAGAAAATCAGCCGGTAACTGAGTTTTATTTCTGGCCGGAATATCTCTTACAAAAACGCGTCGGCGATAACGCCATTTTCTTTAATCAGATTGCACTAGCTCGGAGTCAGGGCGATGTGATACCCGCTCCAGACTTACCGCCAAAAGATTTAGTGCGCCAGTTTGGCAGCGTAAAGAGCATTGGAGTTTTCCACAGCGACTTCCATGGCCGACCTATCCGGTGGTTCCAATTATTCGAGTGCCGCGACCTGCTTAAGTTGGATGAGAAGCCAAAACCATGAAGCCGAGAATTAAAAGTTATTTCAAAAAATCATTCTCATTTTACTGTCACCACAGCGTTTTGATATGTGCGGAATTTGCGGCGTTGTAAGCGTTGGCGGGTTGCGGCAGCCCGAAGCAGCTCGGCTCCGAACCAAAGCGATGTTACTTGCCCTTTCACATCGCGGACCTGACGCCGTCGGCATGGATGCTTCAAAGTCAGCTGTGTTGGGAGTAACACGTCTTTCAATTCGAGGTGGTGATGATGGTCTTCAACCGATAATTGATGAAAAAAGTGGTGTCGTCGCTGTTTGCAATGGGGAGATAGACAACCATCGGGAATTGCGCCGCTGGCTTGAAGACCGAGGCCGACCAGTGCAACAGGCAACGGACGTGGCGGTAATCCCGGGGATGTATTTGGAGCTTGGCAAAGCATTCGCTGAAAAATTAATCGGCGCATTTGCCATCGCCGTTTGGGATCCACGCGAACGCCGATTGACTTTGGTTCGCGACCGGGCCGGTGAGCGCCCGCTGTTTTTTAGTCAAACCGACGACGACATCGTTTTCGCCACGGAAATTGCCAGCCTTGTCTCCGCGTGCAAATTACCGGTGACATTTGACAACACTGCTTTACAACGTTACTTACAATTCGGATTGTTCGCCTCGCCAACCTCGCCGTTTACTAATATCCGGAAAGTTCCGCCCGGCGGCATTGTGCAAATTGATACAAGCGGTATCCGTCATTCAACTTACTGGCGTTGGAACAATGTCGAGATGGCAAAACAGAAACCGTCGCTCGATGCGTTTGATAAAATTTTTCGTAACGCGGTCCGGCGGCAAAGCGACGTGGACGTTGACTTCGGCTTATTCTTGAGCGGCGGATTGGACTCATCATTGGTCTCGGCGGTCACACGATCGTTATATCCCGAACGCACGCTGAATGCTTATACATTGCGCTTCAAAGTGGAGTCGTTCGACGAAGGGAATTTTGCCGAGAGTGTTGCGACATCGTTAAAACTAAAACCGGTGCCAGTGTGGGTGCAGCCGGACGATCTTCCAAAAGCACTTTCGCTATTGATCAAAACGGTTGGCGAACCACTTGCTGACCCGGCATGGATTCCCACAGCTCTCCTCGCGCATCGCGCAGCACAGGATGTGCCGATGGCATTAGTAGGCGAAGGCGCGGACGAAATATTCGGAGGTTATCCAACCTACATTGGAGCGGGAATCGCCGAACGGTCTGCAAGCCTGCCAGCTTGGCTTCGCGCTGTCATCCGTCGCATGGTCGAGTCGCTCCCAGTCAGCGAAAAAAAGATTTCCATTTCCTATCTACTGAAGCGTTTTGTTCAAGGTGCGGAACTTAGCGGCATGGCACGCCATGAATTATGGATGTCAAATATTACGCCAGTAATTTTAGTGCGCCTCGGTATTTCGCCTTGCATTTCGTGTGCACCTAAAGCCGAAAGCGGACTTTTACTCGACCAGGTGCAGCGCTGGGATTTAGAAAGTTTCCTCGCTGAGGGATTACTTACCAAAGCCGACCGTGCCAGCATGAGCTCTGCGCTTGAATTGCGGTCGCCATTTCTCGATGAATCGGTCATGGCCTTTGCCGCTGGTTTGCCAGCAGCCGACCGCGTGCAAAATTTTTCCACGAAGATTTTTTTAAAAAATTATGCCCTGCGTTATTTGTCGAAATCCATTGTGCACCGGCGCAAGCGTGGGTTATCCGTGCCGATCGGCCACTGGCTGCGCGGGTCGCTGCACGAATGGGCGGCAGCAGCCTTGAGCAACCCACGTTTGGAACAAATTGGCCTTCGCACTTCAGTTGCGATAGAATTGTTGACCGAACATTGCAAGCATCGAGCCGATCACGCGCGAGCATTGTGGACACTGATTGTCTTAAGCAAATGGTTGAACTGGGCTGCGCAAGAAACCGTATGCGGCAATGTAATCCAATCGAACAGAATGTCGATGTAAGCCGTGTAAAACCCTGGCCCACAAAATTGTGACCTTTAATCGGAAATAATTACGATTGAGCGGAAGGCTTTGCAGGCGCACAAGCCACGCTCGAACCCATATCAAAGCCGAAGGGAAGGTTTTAAGCGTCATTCTAAAATTGGAATCTGGAATGTGTCCGATCCCTATGTAAATCGCCAGAGTCCTGTGTTGGGTTTTACACATAAATATTCTGGTTGGAAATAGTCACTCATACCGAAGCGCTTCAATCGGGTCGAGTCGCGATGCTTTCCATGCAGGATAGTAACCAAAAACAATTCCGACGCTGAATGACACGGCGACAGCCGCAATAATCGCGGGCAACGATGGCAGCGTCGGCCAATGCAAAAATATTGTCACCATAATTGATACACCGCGGCCAAGTAAAATTCCGACGATGCCGCCCAACAAACACAGCACAACCGCTTCCACAA
>JAJPKI010000347.1 GCA_021323835.1 Verrucomicrobiota bacterium
CACGACAAATTCCAATTCCTGCCGGTGCGGAATTAATTTGCGCTCGAAGGCCTGCCCAAGAAATCGGCGGATGGATTCCCTGCCCTTTTCGCCGTAATCGAGCGTCCAATGGTTCACATACATGCCGACAAATTTATCGGCGAGGTCGCGCCCCATGTCGCGCGCATATTGCAACGCGTGTTGAACAGCTTCCGGACGGTGGTCCAAACTGAATTGAATGCTCGCGGTGAGAATGTCCGAAATTTTTCTGCGCGTCGCCAAATCAAATTTCTTATGAATCACATTTCCGCCGAGCGGCAGCGGCAAACCGTCATTTTGTTTGCCCCACCAAATTCCCAAATCTTCGCAAACGACCAGCCCTTCATTTTGATAAGTCAATTGTCCTTCGTGAATAATCAGGCCGACATCGGCTTTGCCTTCGCGCACGGCTTTGAAAATCTGGTCGAACGGCACGATGATATAATTAAATTCTTTCGCCGGTTTGCCGAGCCACAATTGTAAAGCGAGAAATGCGCTGGTCATGGTGCCGGGCACGGCGATTTTCTTTTTTGAAATTTCTTCGCGTGAAAATCGCTGCTTGGCCACAAGCATCGGGCCATAACCGTCGCCCATGCTCGCGCCGCTGGGAAGCAACGCGTATTTGTCGGAGACATAAGCGTAGGCGTGAATGCTGACGGCGGAGATGTCGAGTTCGCCGCGCATGGCGCGTTCGTTGAGCGTTTGAATGTCCTGCAAAATGTGTTCGAAGCGAAAGCCGTGCGTTGGAATCAAATCCTTCGCAAGCGCGTAAAACATGAAAGCGTCATCGGGGTCGGGCGAATGTCCAAGCGTCAGCGTTTGTTGCATCGCAAAAAATTAGCGGACGCGCGCGACGGTGTCACGACGAAGAATTGCGCGACAAAATGTTGGCATCGCGCGCGATTTGGATTTTAATTATCGGACAACGTTTCCGCCGCCGGTGTGGCGAAATGGCAGACGCACAGGACTTAAAATCCTGGGACCGTAAAAAGTCGTGCCGGTTCGAGTCCGGCCACCGGCACCAAAATCTTACAAACGTTTTACAACAGTTTGACAATTTTGCTGTCAAATAAGCTAACTGTAAACGAACCATGAAAACAATTCTTCTCGCCGCCGTTTCCGGATTGCTCGCGCAAGCCGCGCTCGCACAGCCGTCGCTCACCATTTACAATCAAAACTTCGCCGTCGTGCGCGACACCGTGCCGCTGGATTTGCAGTCCGGCGTCAACAACGTCCGTTATGCCGACGCGACCGCACAAGTCGAACCGGACTCTGTGATTTTGCGCGACCCAAATGGAAAACGTTCGCTGCAAATTCTTGAACAGAATTATCGCAACGACCCGGTCTCGCAGGAATTGTTGCTCTCGCTCTTCGAAGGCAAAACGATTGACTTTCAAAAAGAACGACTCGAAAACAATTCTACTGATGTGCGAAACATTCCGGGAAAGATCATCCGCAGCGGCTACGTTCCCGGCGGCCAGTCGCAGCAGTCAATTATTGAAGTGAATGGAAAATTGCAATTCAGCTTGCCCGGACGGCCGTTATTTCCCGATTTAGGCGACGACACGATTTTGAAGCCAACGCTCAATTGGCTCCTGCAATCCGACAAGTCTGGAAAATTTGACGCCGAAGTCGGCTATGTCACCGGCGGATTCGACTGGAGTGCGAGTTATAATCTCGTTTCGCCTGAAAAAGGCGACGACGTGGATTTCGTTGGCTGGATTACGATGAACAACAACAGCGGCAAAACGTTTGAGAACGCCAAAATCAAATTGATGGCCGGTGACGTGAATAAAATTCAGCCCCAAACTATTACTGGATATGGCGGATTACGAAAAGCAATGGTGCTCGACGAAATGGAGACAGCTGCGCCCGCCGTTACCGAAAAAGCGTTCGATGAATTTCATCTTTATTCCATCGCGCGGCCAACGACGCTTCATGACCGCGAAACGAAACAGGTTGAATTTGTTCATGCCGAAAAAATGTTCGCGCCGACGGTTTATGTTTATGACGGCGCAGCGGATTATCGTTTCTATGGCGGATTGAATTACGACGAAAATTTTGGAATGGAAAATGGAAATAAAAAAATTGCCGTTATGCGCGAATTTGTGAACGCAGAAACGAATCATCTCGGCATCGCCTTGCCTGCGGGCAAATTGCGTTTCTATCGCCGCGACGACGACGGCCAATTGCAATTCGTCGGCGAAAATGAAATTGACCACACGCCGCGCAACGAAACCATTCGCGTTACCACCGGCAACGCCTTCGATTTAGTCGGCGAACGCAAACAAACGGATTTCAAATACGACCGCAAGGCGCACACGATTGACGAGTCATTTGAAATTAAATTGCGCAACCGCAAGAAAGATGCGACGGTGAACATCCGCGTCGTCGAGCATTTGTATCGCTGGAACAATTGGGAAATCACGGCCAAATCCGACGACTTCGTGAAAAAAGACTCGCAGACGATTGAATTCAACGTGCCGGTCAAACCGGACGAAGAACGCACGATTACTTACACCGTGCATTATTCGTGGTGATTTGGCAGAGCAGCGTTGCGACTCCGGCAATTAATTCGCTGACGCTGTTTCCAGACTTCCGAGTGGTGCTGCGGGTGTCTCGTCCGCCTTATGAAACTTCACGCTGACGATTTTACTGACGCCGTGCTCCTGCATCGTCACGCCGTAAAGCACGTCCGCCATCGCAATCGTCCGTTTGTTGTGCGTGATGATGATGAATTGCGAATGCGCGAGGAAGCGCTGCAAAATTTTCACGAAACGCACGACGTTCGATTCGTCGAGCGGCGCGTCCAATTCGTCCAAAACGCAGAACGGGCTCGGCTTGACCTGATAAATTGAGAACAACAGTGACACCGCTGTCATTGTTTGCTCGCCGCCGGACAATAGCGAAATGCTTTGTAATTGTTTTCCCGGCGGACGCGCAACGATTTCGATGCCGCTTTCAAGCACGTCATTTTCATCCGATAAAATCAAATCCGCTTTGCCGCCGCCGAAAACTTCGACGAACATCGCGCGGAAATTCTCGCGGATTTTTTCAAATGTTTGGACAAACATTTCACGCGTTTGCGTGTTAATGCGGTTGATGACTTCCAGCAATTGCGCCTTGGCGGAAACCAAATCATCGTGTTGCTTCGTCAAAAATTGATGACGCTGCTCGGTTTCTTCGTATTCTTCAATCGCAACCAAATTGACCGGCCCGATTTCATCCAATCGTTTTTGCAACGCTTCAATTTGCTGCGCGACAGAATTCCAATCCGTCGCCGCGCCGCTCGCTGCCATCTCTTCGGGCGACAGCGTTTCCACTTTCGCGGCGCCTTCGTCGGCAAATGTAATCGTGATGCATTCGCTGCGAACGTCGTCCAGGTTGACGTGATATTTCTGCTGAATTTTCTCGCGCAGATTTTGCACCGACATGTTTTTCTGCGCCAATTCCACTTCGATGCCGCCGCGCTGGCTTTGCAATTCCGTCAAACGGTTGCGCTGCGAGCGCAAATTTTCCTCGCGTGATGAAACGTCCGCTTCCTGCGAATTCTTTTGCCCAAGCAATTCCGTCGCCTGCGCGTTCACCTGCTCGCGCTCATGCGAAATTTTTTCAATTTGCGCGCGCGATTCGACAATTTCTGATTCTGCCTGCTCTTTGCGCGTGACGACTGATGAAATTTCTCCGCGCCGCGCTTCGACAATTTGTTTCAGCTCAGAAATCCGCTGCGACAGCGCCTGCTGTTGCTGGCGAAACGACGCGAGCATTTGCTCTTCCGCCGCCAGCGCCACTTTGCTTTCCGTCAACGCCGCATTTGCCGCGTCGCGCTGCTGCCGAAGATTTTCCAAATTCGTTGTGAGCGATGAAACTTTTTCTTGCTCGCCGCGTTCGCGCGATTCCAAATCCGTTGATTTCGCCGTTAACGCCGCGCGCTTTTCCATTCCTTCTTTTTCCTGCGCCGCGAGACTCTGGACTTCAAAAACAACCGTCTCGATTTTTTGATTCAGAACTCGCGACGAATTTTGAAGCGCGTTGAACTCGCCTTCGCGCGTGGCGATGGCGACTTCCTGCTC
>JAJPKI010000195.1 GCA_021323835.1 Verrucomicrobiota bacterium
GCGATTTTCCGAAACGGCGCGGCTTCTTCTTTCAGGGCGAAGCAAATGAGTAAACGCATGGGCTAATCTCCGCTCCATTGATAATCGTATCCGGCGGGTGGGTTATATTCCATTGCGAGTGACAAATAACCGTTTGGATAGCGTGCGCTGTTCCAGTAAATCTTGATGTAGCTGACATGACCGTCCACAAAGCTGACCATGTTTCCCGCGTTATTGTAAGTCGGGGCTTCACCAAGTGTATTGTGCCATTGCGGATTATGCCACGACCAGGGGGCAAGCGCCGATACTTCTGAGACAAGAACGGTTCTGGTGGGATGCCGGATTGAACTGAGCTTCATGCCGGTAAGACCGTGTTGCGTGACTGAAAACTGATTCGTCGTTCCGAATGTGTGGGAAACGTTGTCGCCGCCGTTGAATGCGTAACTCGAATAATCGAAGATGGAATTGTCGTGAAGGCTCTGTCGAACATAGCCGGCGGGTGGGTTGGTATTGGGTAAAAGAAAACTCGGGTAAAACGTGTCTGCCGGACAAGCAAACAACGCGTCTCGTGGCGATGACGCGCCGTTGAGGCCGACGTAACTTTTCGTCAGATTTTTGTAGCCGGAATAGAGAGAAATAGAATTGGTCTTGGCTGCATTGCTGGGTGTGGCATCGCTCGAATCATCCGAATACATGCGCACGCCAAGATTGATTTGTTTCAAATTGTTCAGGCACGTCGTTCGCTTCGCGTAATTTTTTGCAGCACTGATTGCTGGGAACAACAACGCCGCCAGAATTGCGATGATAGCAATGACCACGAGCAATTCAATTAAGGTAAATCCTTTGTGCCTCATTTGGTGCGTGCTTTCACGAAATAAGAAACCGTAACGCGTTGAATCCTTTGAACTTTCTTCACTTTATCCCCGCCAGCCGTTCTTTCCAGATTTTGTAAAGTTCCACAGTGGCTTTCACGTCGCGTAGGCAGTATTCGGCTATCTCGCGGAATTTCTTTTCGGCCATCAGCGTGGTCACGTCCATGCCGGTCACGCCCGCGCGCTTGGGCGATTCGATGCCGAAGGCTTTGCAATAAAAATCCAGATTGAACCGCCGCGCCGCGCCGTCGCGCCCGCTCACGCTGTAAAAGGTGAATTGCTCCGCGAGGTCGCAGTGCGGGTCGGTGGCGTAACGGTAGCCGAGCCAGTTTTTTTTCGAGATGGGCACGTTCAAAATCGCCGAGCGCAGATAAATGAACGGCACGTCGAAGCCCCGTCCGTTGAAGGTGACAATGGAATCGTATTTTTTCGCCGCGTCCCAGAATTGCGCCAGCAGTTCGGCCTCATCCGCGCAGGGAACGAATTTCACTTCCGCCTTTTCGTCGTCCACTTCCTCAAAATCTTCGGCGACGAACAGCGATTGGCCGCGCAAGGTTTCGGGATTGAGCATGGCGATACAGACGACTTGCGATGTGAACGGCCAGAGCGACATGAAACGGGTGATTTCGTCGCGCTTGGCGCATTTTTCTTTTTCGTCGGTGAATTTTTCGCATTCGCGGAAGAGATATTCCTGCTGCGCCTCGTCGAAGTTGTCGAGCGGTTGCGCGGAAGTTTCGATGTCGAAAACAAGGGTTGCCACGCAACCGTTGTAAAGCAATCAAACCGGCTCGGCAATCAAATCGTAATCGGTGTGGCCGATGATTTTGACGTTCGCAAATTCGCCAATCGGCAATTTGCCGCGGATGTAAACCCGACCGTCAATGTCCGGCGCGTCGGCTTCGCCGCGAGCGACGAGGAAGTTTTGAGTTTTGAATTTTGGATTTTGAGTTTCGGATTCGCGAATCAAACCGTGTTCCCAGGATGAAACATTTGCCAATTGCTTCGCATCCGCTTTGCCTTCGACGAGCACTTTGATTTGACGGCCAACGAACGATTGCGAAATTTGTTTTGCGATTTTATGCTGCTCGGCCATCGCGATGTCGCGACGTTTTTGTTTCACCTTGTCAGAAATTTGTCCACTCATCGCTCCGGCGCGCGTGCCGTCTTCTTTTGAATAAGTGAAAATGCCGAGACGTTCAAATTTTGTTTTGCGAATGAAATCCAAGAGCGTTTCAAAAGATTTTTCCGTTTCGCCGGGAAAACCGACAATGAAGGTCGTGCGCAACGCAATTCCCGGAATACCGGCGCGAATTTTGCGAATCAAATCCACGATGTATTGCTGCGAGGTTTCGCGGCGCATCCGTTCGAGCATGTTTTCGTGGATGTGCTGGAGCGGAATGTCCACGTAACGCGCAACTTTTTTGCAATCGGCAATCGTTTGGATAAGTTCGTCTGTCCAATGCGCCGGATGCGTGTAGAGCAAGCGAATCCAAAAATCGCCCTTGAGCGAATTCAATTCGCGGAGCAGCGTGCAAATGGTTGTCGCGTCGGCAGCAAGCGATTTAGCGGCAGCGGAAAATTTTTCCGGCGATGAAATGGCGCGTGAATGGTTCGGGCGTAAATCCAATCCGTAATAAGTCGAGTCCTGCGAAATCAAATTAATTTCCTTCACGCCGTCAGCGATGAGTGCTTTGGCTTCGGCAACGATGTCGCGTTGCGTGCGGCTGCGATGCGAGCCGCGCATTCGTGGAATGATGCAGAAACTGCACGGATGATTGCAGCCCTCGGCGATTTTCAAATACGCAAAATGTTTCGGCGTCAGGCGAAATCGCGGCGTTTCGAAGTCGGGAATGAAATTAGGTCGCGCAGTAACATCAAAAATGGGCGCGACAGTTTTTAATTTTGAGTTTTGAGTTCTGAGTTCTGTGGAAACAACGATTTTCGTTTTACCAAATTTATCGGTGTTGCGGATGGATTCTTCTTTTTCGTGTTTTGAAATATCACGATTCTTTTCCAATTCATTCAGACGTGAAACGACTTTGCCTTTTTCAATTTTAGCTTTTGGAGCAGAAATTTTGGTTGCGCGATTTTCCAAGGCTTTGCCGACGATATCGCCGACTTGTGCAACCTGGTCAATGCCCATGAACGCGTCCACTTCGGGCATGAGTTTCGGCAGTTCTTCGCGGAAACGTTGCGACAAACATCCGGAAACGATGACGGCCTGTCCGCGTTTGTTCGCGTCGCGCAGTTCGACGGATTCGAGAATCGTGTCCACGCTTTCTTCCTGCGCGGAATCAATGAACGA
>JAJPKI010000218.1 GCA_021323835.1 Verrucomicrobiota bacterium
GTGATGTCCACGACGTTGTTGATGCTGCGGATGCCGACTTTTTCCAACGTGCCGCGCAACCAATCGGGACTTGGTCCGACTTTCACTTTGCGCACGATGCGCGCGGTGTAACGCGGACACAATTCCGGCTCGTCGTTCTGCACACTGACCACGCCGCCAATCGGTTCGGATTCCGTGTTGAGAAATTGGATGACAGGAATTTTTAATTCGTTGCCGGTGACCGCCGAGATTTCACGCGCAATGCCGATGACGCTGTTCAAATCCGGACGATTCGGCGTGACTTCCAAATCGTAAACCACATCGCTGCCGCTGCGGCCGAGAAATTCCGCGAACGGTTGGCCGATTTTCGCGTCGGCGGGCAAAATCAAAAGTCCGTCCACGTTGTCCGGCAATCCGAGTTCCTGCGGCGAACACATCATGCCCTGGCTGGTGATGCCGAAAACTTTTCGTTCTTTGATGACGAACGGCTCCTTGTCGCCGGGTTTCAGCGGCAGCGCGAAGTTCGGCAGGATGAGCGGGACTTTGTCGCCGGGTTTGTGATTCTGCGCGCCGCAAATGATGGTGCGCTCGCCGGTGCCGTCGTTGACTTTGCAGACGGACAATTTGTCCGAGCCGGGCACGGGGTCGCGCGTGAGGATTTGCGCGACGACGACGCCGGCGAACTCGCCGCCGAGCTTCTGCACGCCCTCGACTTCGAGGCCAAGCATGGTGAGCCGCTCGGTCAATTCCTCGGGCGACCAGTTGAAATCAACGTATTGTTTGAGCCAGTTAAGCGTGACTTTCATTTCGCGCCGCTAAAATTAACCGTGAAATGCGTTCTCTCCAAATCAATTTAACACGGTATAAGATAATATCAGTCGCGACTAAAACCATTTAACGGTGTTTAAATCAGTGCGAATTGAATCCGTGACAATTCGCAAAATCCATGTCACAACATTTGCATGAAGGCATTCAAAAAGTTTTTTCTGGCCGCGCTGGTGTTTTTGATTTTCGCCACCGGCATTTGGCTCGGCCTCAACGTCACGCGCTTGATGAAGCCCGGCGGTTTGCGCGAAACGAACACGCCCATCATTGTGCAGCAGGTGCAAACGCTCGCGGATTTGGTCACGGTCAAATACGTTTTGCAAAAAGTTGAAATCGTGGATTCGCCACCGTCGAGCACGCTTGGCCAATTTGTGCAGGGCGACGACCGCGTGCTGCTGCTTGCGCAAGGCATCGTGAAAGCGGGCATTGATTTAAGAAAAATTTCCGCGGACGACGTGAACATTTCCAACAAGAGCATCACCATTAAATTGCCGCAACCGCAAATCACCGACGCGTATTTGGACGACGCGCAAACCAAAGTCATTGAACGCACGACGGGATTTCTTCGTTCGCTCGACAAGGATTTGGAGCAGAAAACGCGGCAGACGGCGTTGGACGACATCCGGCGCGCCGCACAGGAAAATGGAATTTTAAATGACGCGAACGACCGCGCTAGGCTGCAATTGAAAACATTTTTTTTGCAAATGGGATTTACAGACGTGCAATTTCACTGAACGGTGTCTCAAAATCAGTCAGGCTGGATGATTTTGACTTCACATATCGCCAGCGCCCCGTCTTCCATTTCCACGGCAATTTTCCGGATGATTTTTGGCAACGCAATTTTCGGCTGACGCGTTCGCAACCGCATCAAATAAAGCGTTGCAGGCAGTGAGTTGGAGTGACGGTTAGCGATTTCGATTCCGCCGAGGACGGCTTGCACTTGTTTCAAAAGTTCTGATTTCTTCGCCACGAAACTACTTGCCGCATACGTGTGCCAGAATCAGCGTTTGCCAAGCCGTTCGAGAAGTTTTCCGTGAATGCCGCCGAAGCCGCCATTGCTGAAAACGCAAACCACGTTGCCGCCCAAAACATTTTTCGCGACGTGCGCGACGATGGAATTGACGTCCGGCAAATACGCTGCATCTTTGCCGCTCGCTTTCAAATCCTGCATCAACTTTTCCGGATTCAACCGCTCTTCCGCCGACAATTGTTCCAATCGCGCCACTTCGGAAACGACGACGGCATTCGCATCGGCAAATGACTCGGCCAATTCTTTTTGAAAAACGTTTCGGCGAGTCGTATTTGAACGCGGTTCGAAAATCGCCCAGATTTTTTCGCGCGGAAATCGCAATCGCAACGCCTTCAGCGTTTCGCGGATTGCCGTTGGATGATGGCCGAAATCGTCAATTACCGTTACGCCGCCGGCGATGCCTTTGACTTCGAGCCGGCGTTTAATGCCTTTGAACGTATCAAACGCGCTTTGGATTTGTTTGTTCGACAAGCCGCAATGTTTCGCCGCCGCGATGACCGCGAGCGCGTTGCGCACATTTAATTCGCCGACGAGATTCAAATGGAATTTGAAACTGGGAATTTCAAATTCAGTTGCCGTCGGCCCAAAACGCAAATTGAAACCTTGAACGGCATTATTTTCGCCGAGGCCGAATTGCTTCACCGGACAATGCGTGGCGTTCAGTAACGGTGCGAGATTCGCATCGTCGCCATTGCCGAGCAACAAACCGTTTCGCGGCACGAGCCGGATGAATTGCGAAAAACTTTTTTTGATGGCGTCGAGATTTTCAAAAATGTCTGCATGGTCGAATTCCAAGTTGTTGACGATGGCGATTTCCGGCAGGTAATGGACAAATTTGCTGCGCTTGTCAAAAAACGCCGTGTCGTATTCATCGCCCTCGATGATGAACCATTCGCTGTCCGTGAAGCGAGCGCCCTGCGAAAAATTATTCGGAATGCCGCCGATGAGAAAACTCGGGTTCAATCCATTGTGTTCGAACACCCACGTCAGCAGCGATGTCGTCGTGGTTTTGCCGTGCGTGCCGGAAACGACTATCGAACGTTTGCCGCGAATGAAAAATTCCTTCAACAATTCTGGCAGCGAACAAAATCGCAGTTTATGGTCGAGACAAAATTCCGCTTCCGGGTTGCCGCGTGAAATGGCATTGCCGATGACAACCAAATCCGGTTTGTGCGACAAATTCCTTTCATCGTAGCCGTTCATCACGGCAATTTTCTTTCCGGCAAGAAACGACGCCATCGGCTCGTAAACATTTTGGTCCGAGCCGGTGACGGCAAAACCTTTATCGAGCATCGCCGCGGCTGCGGACGCCATCGCCGTGCCGCCAATGCCGACAAAATGAACTGATTTGATTCCCGAAGAAAACATTTATACCTTCAATTTCTTTTCCAAAATTTCGCCGACGAGATTTGGATTCGCTTTGCCTTTGCTCAACTTCATCACTTGTCCTTTGAGAAAATTCAGCGCGGCAATTTTGCCCGCCTTGTAATCGGCAACAGAATTTGGATTTGCGGCAATTGCATCGTCGCAGAATTTTTCAATTGCGCCCGTGTCGCTGACTTGCGCCAACCCTTTTTCCTGAACAATTGCGGCTGGAGATTTTCCGCTCTCGAACATTTCGGCAAAAACGGTTTGTGCAGCCGCGCTGCTGATGGTTTTGGCGTCCACCAAATTGACCAATTCCAAAATCGCTTCCGGTTTGAATTTCAAGTCTTCGTATCCAATTTTTGGCGGATCAAATGGCGGTGGTTCCATTTCCATAAATTTGCTTTGACGCAAATCTGCCATTTTCGCCCGCATATTATTGATAACCCAATTCGCGACAGCTTTTGGATTTTTCGATTTCTTCGCAATTGGCTCGAAATAATTTCCGAGCGGAACGTCATTCACAAATGTTTCCGCGTCAGATTTCGGCAATTGATAATCGCGCATGAAACGCTGTTTGCGCGCGAGTGGCAATTCGACGACGCGTGAATTGATTTCTTCCAGCCATTGCGCTGTCGGCTCGAACGGCATCAAATCCGGTTCGGGAAAATAACGGTAATCGTGCGCGTGCTCTTTCGTTCGCATTTCTTCAGTCACGCCGGCAACGTCGTCCCAGCGTCGAGTGGATTGAATCAGCTTGCCTCCCTTTTTCACGACTTCGATTTGCCGTGGGATTTCATATTCCAGCGCGCGGCGCACGCCGGAAAAGCTGTTCATGTTTTTAATTTCAATTTTCGCGCCGAGTTCTTTCGAACCGACTGGTCGCACCGAAACATTTACGTCGCAGCGCACCATGCCTTTTTCCATGTCGCAATCGCTGATTTTCCCATAGCGCAGAATTTCGAGCAATGCGTTGAGATATTCGTAAGCCTGGTCGGAACTCGTCAAATCCGGTTCGGAAACGATTTCGAGCAGCGGCACGCCGGCGCGGTTGAAATCCACGCCACTATTGCGGTCGAAATGAAAATTTTTGCCGACATCTTCTTCCAAATGCGCACGCGTGATGCGCACGCGTGAAAGATTTCCGCCAAATTCAAATTCGACGTAGCCGTTTTTGGTTGAAGGCTGGTCGTATTGCGTCACCTGATAATTTTTCGCGACGTCGGGATAAAAATAATTTTTCCGGTCGAATTTCGCACGCGGCGGAATTTCGCAATTCAAGAGCAAGCCGGTCAAAACGGTGAGCTTGAGCGCTTCTTCATTGGCGACGGGCAAAACGCCGGGCATTCCGAGACAAATGGGGCAAACATTGGTGTTCGGTTCCGCGCCGAAAGCGTTGGCGCAACCGCACCACATTTTGGATTTGGTTTTAAGCTGGACGTGCGTTTCGAGTCCGATGACGGCTTCGTATTCCATTTTCGCGCGGAACATTTAGCCACAGATTGAACACGGATGGAACACAGAATTTTTCACGCGCCGAAAAACCATTTCAAAAGGAGAATGGCAAGCATGCCGAGAACCAGAATGCCGCTGATAATTGCAAGCAAGAGCCAATGTTTGCGCGCCCAGTTTTGGAACGATTCCATATAGAGGTAAATCACCGGCGTGATGTAGAGCGTGAGCAATTGCGAGACGACAAGTCCGCCGACAACCGCGAGACCGAGCGGGCGACGACCCGCGCCGCCGGCGCCGAAACCAATCGCAATCGGCAGCGTGGCCATGAGCGCGGCCATGGTGGTCATTAAAATTGGGCGGAAACGTATTAAACAACCCTCGATAATCGCGTCCGCAGGATTTTTTCCGTGCTCGCGTTGCGCAGTGATGGCGAAGTCAATCATCATGATGGCATTTTTCTTCACGATGCCGATGAGCATAATGAGGCCGACGTCTCCATAAACGTTCAAATCCATTCCAAATAATTTCAACGTGAGTAAGGCACCGAGTGCGGCAGATGGCAGACCGGACAAAATGGTAATCGGATGAATGAAACTTTCGTAAAGGCAGCCAAGAATGATGTAAATGACGAGCACAGCGGCGATGAGCAGGAAAATCATTCCATTCAGCGACGATTGAAACACTTGCGCGGCGCCTTGAAAATTTCCGGTGATGGTCGCGGGCATGTGCAAATCGGATTCCACTTTTTGCACCTGTTGAACGGCGTCGCCGAGGGAAAGACCGGGCGCGAGGTTGAACGAAATTGTGATGGCGGGCAATTGGCCGACGTGCGAGATGCTCGTTGGACCGATGCTGCGCGTGAGCGTGGCGACGGCACTCAAGGGAATTAATTTATTTGTGGCCGCGGATTGAATGTAGAGCCGCGAGAGTGCGTCGGGGTCGAGCTGGAATTGTGGTTCAACTTCAAAGAGCACCCACCATTCGGCGACGTCGGCGTAAATCGTCGAGACCTGCCGCTCGCCAAATGCGTCGTCAAGCGCGTTTTCGATTTGTTGCGACGTGACGCCGAGCGCGGACGCTTTGTCGTGGTCAATGTTCACGTTGACCTGCGGCGAGGCGATTTGCATGTCGCTGTTCACGTCCTGAAAGCCGGGTTGTTGTTTTAATTTTTCTGCCAGAATCGGCGCCCATTTGAAAAGTTCATTTACGTCCGTGTCCTGCAAGCTGTATTGGTAAAGGCCTTTGCTCGCGAAACCGCCGACGCGAATCAGCGGCGGCACTTGCAGATAAACATTCAAGCCGGGAATTTGCGAAAGTTTCGGGGCCAGTTCCTGTTTGATTTGCATCGCGTTCAATTTGCGATTGTCTTTCAAACCCATGAACATGCGGCCGTTGTTCAGCGGACTGCCGCCGATGGATGAAATGACGGTGCCAATGTTCGGGTCGGCGGCGGCGATTTTCATCGCGGCGAGTTGATGCTTTTCCATCGCGTCAAAAGAAATGTCCTGCGCGGCTTCGGTCGTAGCAATGATGCGACCGGTGTCTTCATCGGCAAAAAATCCTTTCGGCATGACGACAAATAAAATTCCCGTCACAATTAAAATGACAAACGAAAGCATCAAGGTCGCGAAACGATGGAGCATGACGATTTTCAATGTGCGCTCATAGCGATTGCGGACGCTGTCAAAGAAGCGCTCAAATAAATTGTAAAGCCGTCCGTGCGATTTTCCTTTTTCCGAATGCACAAACCGGCTGCACATCATCGGCGTCAGCGTGAGCGATACAAAACCGGACGCCAAAACGGCGACGACAATCGTTACCGCAAATTCGTGCAGCAATCGTCCCAGCATTCCGCCCATGAACAAAACCGGGATGAAAACCGCCGTGAGTGAGAGCGTCATCGAAATAATGGTGAACCCGATTTCGCGCGAACCTTTGAGCGCGGCGTCCATCGGCGCTTCGCCGTTTTCCATGTGGCGCACGATGTTTTCGAGCATCACAATCGCGTCGTCCACGACAAATCCCACGCACAACGTCAGCGCCATCAGCGACAAATTGTCGAGGCTGTAACCGAGCAGCGCCATCACGCCGAATGTGCCGATGAGCGACATTGGCAATGCAAGGCTCGGAATGATTGTGGCCGACAAATTTCGCAGGAACAAAAAAATCACCAGCACGACGAGACAAATGGCGATGAACAAAGTCTGTTCCACGTCATGCACCGATCGGCGAATGTTGTAAGAACGGTCAATCGCCACGTCCAATTTGATGGCCGACGGAATTTGCTCGCGAAATTGCGGAATCAATTTTTTGATGTTGTCCACAACTTCGACCGTGTTCGCGCCGGGCTGACGTTGAATCGCCAGCACGACCGAGCGGTCGCCGTTGAACCACGCTGCCGTTTTATCATTCTGCACGCTGTCGAGCACGTTGCCCAATTCTTCGAGCCGCACAGGATTTCCATTTCGATACGCGACAATGAGCGGACGAAAATCCGAGGCGTTGTTCAATTGGCCATTCGCCTGCACGGTGAACGCCTGATTTTTTCCGTAAAGAATTCCGAGCGGCTGATTTACATTTCCGTTTTCAATCGCCTGCTCGACCTGGTCAATTCCCAATCCGTAAGCCGCGAGTTTGTCCGGGTCCACTTGAATTCGCACCGCGTAAGGCTGTCCGCCGAAAACGCCGACTTGCGCGACGCCGTTGACCATCGAAATGCGTTGCGCCATCAAATTTTCCGCGTAATTGTCCACATCCGAAAGCGGCAGCGTGTCCGAATGCATCGCCAGAAATAAAATCGGCGTGTCGGCGGGATTTACTTTTTGATACGTCGGTGGTGTCGGCATGTTCGGCGGCAATTGGCGCGCCGCTTTGGAAATCGCCGATTGCACGTCCTGCGCCGCCGCGTCAATGCTGCGGTCGAGCGTGAATTGCACCGTGATGTTGACCGAGCCGAGCGAGCTGACCGACGACATCGAATCCACGCCCGCAATCGTGGACAATTGTTTTTCCAGCGGCGTTGCCACGGCCGACGCCATCGTTTGAGGGCTCGCGCCGGGCAAGCTTGCGGAAATGTTAATCGTCGGATAATCCACCGTCGGCAAATCACTCACCGGCAATTGGCGAAAGCCGATGATGCCAGTCAGTAAAATTCCCGCCATGACCAGCGTGGTCATCACCGGACGGCGAATGAAAAGTTCGGGGACGTTCATGCCAAATTATTGTGCCGGCGAATTTGTATTTCCGCTTTGCGAGATTTTCACTTTCGCTTTCGGCGACAAACGCAATTGTCCGTCCGTCACAACCGTTTCGCCCGCGCTCAAACCTTTTTCAATTATCGTATCATTGCCGAATTGAATTCCAATTGTCACCGGACGTAATTCCACAATTTGATTCGTCGCGTCCGATTGCAAGACGTAAATGAATTGCCCGTCTTGTCCGTTTTGAACCGCTTGCGACGGCACGACGACCGCATTTGTTAATTCCGACAATTGCAAATTTACTTTTACAAATTGTCCCGGCCACAATGCGTTGTTTTCATTTGCAAACGTAGCGCGCAATTGAATCGTGCCGGTGCTCACATCAACCGAATTATCCACGAAGCTCAATTCACCTTGCGGCGCTTCGCCTGTCAAATTTTCAAATGACGCGGAAACTTTTAGCGCATGGTCGGCCATTTGTTTTTTTATTTCCGGCAAATAACGCTCCGGCACGGCGAACTGGACGTAAATCGGATGAATTTGATTGAGCGTCACCAATGTGTCGTCCGGCGATTTGACGACATCGCCTTCATGCTTTTGCGCCATGCCCGCAATGCCGTCGAACGGCGCGCGGATTTCCGTGTAGCTCAAATTCAATTCGTCCGACTGCACCGTTGCCGCAAGCGTGTCACGATTCGCTTTATTCGTGTCGAATTCGTCCTGCGAAACTAATTTTTGCTCGAACAATTTTTGCTCGCGCTGGAATTGAATGTCCGCATTTTTTAATTGCGCTTTGTCCTTGTCCAAAGCCGCTTGCGCCGGCCGCGGGTCAATCGTGAACATCAAATCATTCGATTTCACTTCCGCGCCTTCGGTGAAATGAATTTTTTGCAATACGCCGCCAATTTGCGAATGAATCGAGACTGACGAAAATGCCGCGACATGCCCGACCGGTTGCGGCTGCACTTCAACGGGCACATTGGTCGCAAATGATTTTGCGACCAGCACCGGCGCGGCGGGCGGCGCAATGTTTTTTTTCGAGCATCCGAAAAATGTTGCCGCCGCAATCGCAAATGAAAAAACGAAAATGATTTTTCTCATGATTTTTTGAATTTGATTTTCACGTCCTGCGCATTTGCCGGACGAAATGCCGCCGCCGCAAATTTTTTTAGAAATTCCGCGCGCTCTTTTTGGAATTTCACATCGAAAACCGATTTGCCCATGAGCAGTCGCGTCAATTGTGGAAACGCCACCGGAAACATTGTCAGCGATTGCATCGTCAGCGCCAAATGCCGCACGTCGAATTCACCCGACAATTCGCCGCGCTTCTGCCGTTCGCGCAAACGTTCCAGCCAATCCATGGAGCCGGCGCGGCGCTCTTCTTCGTCAATCACTTTGCCGGAATGATTTTGCAGCGCTTCCCATTCGAGCAATTTCACCCAGTCGGCATCGTTGCAAAGCGTGGTGAACCAAAACGGCAGGCGTTCCGCCGGGTCATTAGATAAATTGTCCGCCCATTTGCGGCGCTCGGCGATTTTGTGGCGCAGCACGGCTTTGAACAAATTTTCCTTGTCGCCGAAATAATGATAAAGCATCCGTTTGTTGATGCTGGCGCGGCGGGCGATGCAATCCACGCGCGCGCCGTGAAATCCTTTGGCGGCAAATTCCTTGAGCGCGGCGGCTAAAATGCGTTCACGCGTGCGCTGGGGATTGCGCCCGGCAATTTCGGCTTTAAGCGAACCGGCCATGCGCATAAGTAACCATGTAGTTACTTGTTGCGCAAGCGGGAAATTTTAATTTCCAGGGCGGTTGCCGGCGTTCTGCTTTTTGGCGCGGCGCATTTCCTCGGACATTTTATCCGCGGCTTCTTTTGACAATCCGTGCGAGACGGAAACGCCGAATCGTTTTTTTAAATAATCTTCCATGCGAACCCATTCGCCGCCGTCTTTGATTTGCCCCGTCCATGCGCAGACGGTGACAATTTGGCGAAGATGTTCCATGCGCATCACCGTGCCGATGATGGCAATCAGCGCGATGACGGTCACGGCGACGAGCGCGAGTGAAATTGCCTGGTCAAAAAGAAATTGTTCCTCCGCTTTTTGTTGTCGCGAGGCGAGTAGATTTCCTTCCTGCTGGCGCATTTCAAACAGCAAGCTGCGGAATTCGTTTATGGTTTCCCGCCCCTGGTCGGTCAAGGCCACGGCCATTTTGTCTTTTGGCGTGTTCGGCGGAATCGAGTTGGTTTGCAGGCGGCTGTTTATGAGATTCTGAAAACGGTCCAAATTTCTTTGTTGTCCGGAATTGCCGCTCGCGAGAATTCGCAATTGCTGAATGTCACCGTTGATAGCCGAAATCGCCGTGCCGTAGAGCGTAAAATAATCCTCTTTGCCCGTGACAAAATATCCTCGCTGTCCGGTTTCGGCGTCCGCAATGCGCGCTTGCGCGTCTTCCAGCAGGGCGATGACTTTGTAAGTGTGTGTGACGGATGCGAACGATTCGTCAAATTGGCCGCTGGTTGCATGCGTTACCCAAATCATGGCAACGAGCACGATAACGGGAAGCACAATGCCCATCCAAAATGCCGTTTTGCGGATATTTTGAACAGGAATCATGGGCAATGAAGAAATTAGATTTGCGGCTTTTGCTTGTGCCAGATTGTATTTTGCTCGTAAGCGTGCGCAAGTTTCAAAATCATTTCCTCGCCGAACGGTTTGCCAAGCAATTGCAAACCAATCGGCAATTTCGGATTTTGCGTGAAGCCGCAGAGAATACTAATGCCGCAAATGCCCGCGAGATTGCATGAAATCGTAAAAATGTCCGACAAATACATTTGCAGCGGGTCGTCCGATTTTTCACCAATCTTAAATGCAGCCGTCGGCGTCGTTGGCGTCACAATCGCGTCCACTTTTTCAAATGCTTTCAGAAAATCGTTGCGAATCAGCGTGCGAACTTTTTGCGCGCGCAAATAATACGCGTCGTAATAACCGCTGCTCAAAACGTA
>JAJPKI010000341.1 GCA_021323835.1 Verrucomicrobiota bacterium
AAACTGCGGAAAGTTTTTATTTCGTTGCCATGGCGAATTTTGCGTCGTGACTTCTTCGTTTTCTTGCCCGAATTCGTCGCACCAGAAAATGGCTCGCGCCAATCAGCAGCACCGTATAAACGATGAGAAAAGTCCCCTTTGTCCAATCCATCGCGCCGGTGAAATTGCCGAAAAAAATTCCCGGCGTCATGGCGAACAAATGCGCGGGCAACCCGATGCCGAAAATGATTCGGAACGGCAAATTGGACAGCGAAAGAAAATAATTTTTTACCGTATAAGACGGCCCCGGAATCAGCGCTGTTAAAATGCAAACGCCGGCATATTCGCCTTTTTCGAGTTCAGGTTTTTTGTAATGCGTCTTTTGCAAAATTTTTTCGACCGGCGCACGCAGCCAGCTTCGCATCATCAGCCACGAGAGAATTAAATTGATTGAAACCGCCGCCGCCGTTGCCGCGAGTCCGTTCCATGGTCCCCATTTTGCGCCGGCCATGACACACAACACACTAATCGGCACACCGGCGAGCGGTAGAAAGGCCATGAGCGCAAACAGCAGCCAGCCGTTCATATGTTTTCCCCAGTCGTGAATGGTGTGAAAACTGACGGTGTGCGTAAGAAAGCCGATGACCACCGCGCTGCCGATGATGATGCTCCACAGGATAATCCGGTTCCTGTGTTTGTTTTCCGATGCGGCCATTTTGAAAACGATGAGCTAAATTGAAGCCAACCCCGGCAGGAATTTTCGCGCGCGAAAAAAATCGAGCGAAAATTTTACCTGTGCAGATTGCCAGCGCCCATACGGCGAATTGCATTGAATCCGAAGGAAATTATTCCACCGTCACGCTCTTCGCCAAATTGCGCGGCTTGTCCACATCGCAACCGCGCGCGACCGCGATGTGATACGCGAACAATTGCAGCGGCACGCTTGCGAGAATCGGATTTAATTGTTCCAGCGTTTTCGGAATAAAAATCACATCGTCCGCGACTTTTTTGATTTGTTTGTCGCCTTCCGTCGCCAGCGCGATGATTGGACCTTTGCGCGCGCGAATCATCGCGAGATTTGCCATCGTTTTTTCGCGCATCGCATCTTCCGGCACGAGAAAAACCGTCGGCGTTTTTTTGTCAATCAACGCAATCGGGCCATGCTTCATTTCGGCGGCGGAATAACCTTCGGCATGGATGTAGGAAATTTCTTTGAGCTTAAGCGCGCCTTCGAGCGCAATTGGAAACGTGTAACCGCGACCGAGAAAAAAGAAATCGTCCGCCTTTGCGTATTTGCGCGCGATTTTTTTCAGCGAATTGTTTTGCGCGAGGATTTTTTCGATTTGCTTCGGCAACGCTTCCAGCGCATGGAGCAATTGCAACGCATGGCCGGCTGAAAGTTTTCGCACCCTGCCAAGATGAATGGCCAGCATCGAAAGAATCGTCAGCGTCGAGACGAATGCTTTGGTCGAAGCGACGCCGATTTCCGGCCCGGCGTGCATGTAAATGCCGCCGTCCACTTCGCGCGCAATCGTGCTGCCGACGACGTTGACAATCGCCAGCGCTTTGTGGCCGCGACGTTTTGCTTCGCGCAACGCGGCAAGCGTGTCCGCCGTTTCGCCGGATTGCGAGAGCACGAGCAACACGGTGTTTTTTTTGAGCGGCGCGTTGCGATAACAAAATTCGTGCGCGAATTCGACTTCAACCGGAATTCCAGCGAGTTCTTCAATCAAATATTCGCCGACCAGCGCTGCGTGCCAACTTGTTCCGCTCGCCGCGATGATAATTCTGTCAATCGAACGCAATTCGGCTTCGCTCAAATTCAAGCCGCCGAATTTCGCCGTGGCATTTTTCAAATCCACGCGACCGCGCAGCGCGTTTTCAATCGTGCGCGGCTGTTCATAAATTTCCTTGAGCATGAAATGCGCATGCTCGCCGCGCACAGCGTCTTCGGAATCAAATTCCAATTGGCTGACCTGAATGTTCGCGGTTTCCGTGCCAAGATTTTGAACATCAAATCGCTTGGCCGTGATTGTGGCAACGTCGTAATCGTTCAAATAAACAACACGCTTCGTGTGCGCGACAATGGCATTTGCATCACTCGCGAGAAAATTTTCGCCTTTGCCGATGCCGATGATGAGCGGCGAACCGCGACGCGCGCCGACAATTTTGTCCGGCTCATCCGCGCAAATCACAGCGATGCCATAAGTGCCGATGACTTCGCGCAATGCGGCGCAAACCGCTTGCGTCAAATTTTTCTTCCGCTGCTTTTTGTAAAAGTCACCAATCAAATGCGCGAGCACTTCTGTGTCCGTGTCAGATTTGAAAGTGTGGCCGGCAGCGAGGAGTTTTTCTTTCAGCGCGTCGTAATTTTCAATCACGCCGTTGTGAACGACGGCGATTTTTTCCGATTGGTCAAAATGCGGATGACAATTTTTATCTGACGGAACGCCGTGCGTCGCCCAGCGCGTGTGGCCGATGCCAATTTTTCCAGCAATGGGTTCATTTTGCAAAAGTGTTGCGAGGCCGCTGTCAATTTTTCCCTTTTTCTTGCGCAGCAATAAATCCGCTTCCTGCAAAATCGCAATGCCCGCGCTGTCGTAGCCGCGATATTCCAGTCGTCGCAATCCTTCGAGAAGAATTGGCGAGGCCGCTTTTTTTCCGACGTATCCGATAATTCCGCACATATTATTTTTGAGTCAAAATCCAATCGGCTGCTTTGTTCAAATCGTCCACAACAATTGCGCGCGAAATTTTTTGCGCTTCATCGCACTCGACTTCCTCGCCGTAACCGGTGCGCACCAAAATACTTTTTTTGACGCCCGCGTTCCAGCCGCATTCCAAATCAATCGTCTTGTCGCCAATCATAAAACTTTGCGACAAGTCCAAATCAAATTCATCGCGCGCATCAAATAAAAATTGCGGCGACGGCTTACGTCCGCGGCTCGGCGCATCCGGTTTTTCCGGTGCAATATAAATTTTCTCAAAGCGAATTCCATTGCGCGCGAGCTCATCGCGCAAAAATTGATTCACTTTTTCCGCATCAGCCATCGTGAAATAGCCGCGTCCGATGCCGGATTGATTGGTGACGATGAACAATTTGAATCCGGCGGCGCACAATTTTTTCAAGCCAATCCTCGTTGCCGGAAAAATTTCCACATTTTCGACGCGATGCAAATAATTCTTTTCGGCAATCATCGTGCCGTCGCGGTCCAAAAATACAGCGCGGTTCATTTCCATGATTGTGAATTTTCTCGCGCGAGAATGGAATTGAAATTTTTCGCGCGTTTGACATCATCCATCATTCACGTTTCGATTTAGCAACCAAAAATTTACATGAACAAAGGCAGACTCGGAATTTTAGTTGGCGGCGGACCAGCGCCCGGACTCAATGGCGTCATCGCGGCGGCCACGATTGAAGGCATCAACCAGGGCTACGAAGTCATCGGCTTTCGCGACGGTTTCAAATATCTCGCGCAAGGCGACGCGTCGCAAATCAAGCCGCTCGCCATCCGCGACGTGAAGGACATTCATTTGAAAGGCGGCTCCATTCTCGGCACGGCGCGCACGAACCCGACGAAATCCGAAGAGCAGATGAAAAATCTTTTCACAGTGTTTGAAAAGCTCGGCGTGACCGCGCTTGTCACCATCG
>JAJPKI010000193.1 GCA_021323835.1 Verrucomicrobiota bacterium
TCATGCAACATGAAATCGAACAAGCCAAAGCTGCCGCCGATGTGGCGCATCGCAGTCGCTTGCCTGACATCAGTGTTGGCGTTCAAGGCAACCAGTATTCCGGCGATGGGGGATTTCGTTCCGGTGCGTTCACATTGAGTTTCCCTTTGCCGTGGGGAAACAGCGCAAAATATCGGCATGATTATGAGCGCGAAAAAGAAAATCAAAAAGCTGCCGAACAGGAACGCAATGACCAAGTGCTGATGACCCGCGAAGAAGTGCATCACCTGACGGTTGATCTTGACGCGGCGCGGCGGCAGGCGTTGCTTTACAACAACGAAATTGTTGTCCGTGCGACGCAGGCGTTGAACGACAAATTAGCCGGTTGGGAAGCGGGACGCGTTACGCTGCGCGAAGTTTTGGACGTTCGCCGAGATGCGCTGGACGCGCAACTGATGGCCGCGCGCGCGACAGCCGAACAATATGAAACACTATCCGATTTGGTGCTTTGGACAGGCTTGAATAATTTTGAATCGCTCGAACCGTTATCTAACGAACCGCCCATTTTCCACAATCACGATTTGACCGAAAAATAATTTATGAAAATCAAAATTCTTTCACTCTCCGTTCTCATTGCGATTGCCGGTTTGTTTGTTGCGTCATGCAGCAAAAATTCCGGCGGATCCAAAAAGCCTGACAACGTGGATTACTACACCTGCACGATGCACCCGTCCGTCCGGTCGCAAAAGCCAGACGATAAATGTCCGATTTGCGGCATGGATTTAGTGCCGGTGTTCAAGAAAGGAGTTGCGACAAACGCTCCCGCCGAACAAACCAATCAAGCCGCTCCCAAAAACGTGAGCATGAGCGGAATGGAAAACATACAAGGCATGGCGATGGCGACAAATACCGGCGCAGAACAGCCCGGTGAATTCAATGTGCCGGTGGAACGCCAACAACAAATCGGTGTCACTTTTGCCGTAGTGGAAAAAAAGCCGGTGCAATTTTCCATTCGCGCCGTCGGCATGGTGGCAACGGACAAGCAGCGTCATTGGGATTATGTCGCCCGCGTGGACGGTTACGTTCAAAAGCTGTTCGTCTTCTCGCGCGGCGAAGTGGTCGAAAAGAATGCGCCGCTACTTTCCCTTTACAGTCCCGATTTGCTGACGACAGAAAATGAATTTTTGGATCTGCTTCGCACTCGCGATGAAATGACAAACAACACCGCCTTGACCGAAAGCAACGACCGCCTCATCAAATCTGCGAAAGACCGGCTTCGTTTGTGGAACATTGGCGATGAGCAAATTGCCGAACTTGAAAAGACGCGTAAGCCGGTCGAAAATATTACGCTCGTTTCACCTTTTCGAGGCGTAGTGCAAGACCTCGACGTGGACCAAGGCCGTCACGTTTCGAGCGGCGACCATTTGGTGGACGTCGCCGATTTGTCCGTCGTCTGGGTCTGTGCGCAATTTTATCAGGATGAATTGCCGCTGCTCAAAAAAGATTTGCCGGTTACTATTACGGCTTCTTCGATGCCCGGCGAAAAGTTTGAGGGCAAAATTTCTGTCATTGATCCGTTCGTCAATGACGCCTCGCGCACAGTGCGCGTGCGGATTGATGTCACAAATCCTGATTTCAAATTGCTGCCCGATATGTATGTGGATGCGACCTTGAATTTGGACTTGGGCGAGTCATTGACTGTGCCGGTCAACGCCGTGCTGCCGACCGGCCAGCACAACATCGTCTTTGTGGACAAAGGCGAAGGAAAATTAGAACCACGATTCGTCGAATTAGGCCGTCAGTTTGGAAATAATTATGAAGTCAAATCCGGCTTAAAAGAAAATGAGCGCGTGGTTTCCAGCGCCAATTTCCTGATTGATGCCGAGGCGCAGGTTCAAGGCGCACTTAAATCGTGGTAATTCAAAAAGAGACGATTATGGAACATTTCACGCCACCAGTGCCTGCGAAGAAAACGATCATCGAGCGCATCATCGAAGTCAGCGCACGCAATCCGTTCCTCATCTTCATGCTCACAGCTTTTGGCATTGCTGGCGGCATGTGGGCGCTGATGCGAACACCACTCGATGCGATTCCCGACTTGAGCGACGTGCAGGTGATTGTTTACACCGATTGGGAAGGACGTTCGCCCGATTTGGTTGAGGATCAAATCACTTATCCGATTGCCACAAAATTTATCGCCGCTCCAAAAGTGAAATTTGTTCGTGGCGAGACCATGTTCGGCAAATCGTTCGTGTATGTGATTTTTGAAGATGGCACGGATATTTATTGGGCGCGTTCGCGGGTCATTGAATATCTCAATTCGGTTCGCGGGTCGCTGCCTGAAGGCGTCAATCCCACTATTGGACCGGATGCAACCGGCGTTGGCTGGGTTTTTGAATATGCGCTGGTGGATGAAAGCGGCACAAACAATCTCGCCGAACTGCGATCATTCCAAGACTGGCATTTACGCTACGCACTCGAATCGGTCAAAGGTGTTGCCGAAGTCGCGCCCGTTGGCGGGTTTGTAAAAGAATATCAGGTTGACCTCGACCCGAACAAACTTGCGGCTTATGGCATTCCACTTTCCGATGTTGTTGCCAAAATCAAAGTGTCCAACAACGACGTGGGTGGAAAAACATTTGAAGTTTCTTCCACCGAGTATTTTGTGCGCGGGCGCGGCTACATCAAAAATCTTTCCGACCTCGAAAACATTCCGGTCAAAGTCATCAACGGCACGCCGGTTTATATCAAAAACATCGGCACCGTTCATTTCGGACCGGATTTACGACGCGGCGTGGCAGAGCTGGACGGAAAAGGCGAAGTGGTCGGCGGCATCGTCGTCATGCGTTACGGCCAAAATGCGCTGACGGTGATTGATGGCATCAAAAAGAAACTGAAAGAAATCGAGCCGTCGCTTCCGGCTGGCGTAAAAATTGTGCCAACTTACGACCGCAGCACGCTGATCAAAAATTCCATCGCCACGCTGCGCGAAAAATTGATTGAAGAAAGCATTGTCGTTGCGCTCGTATGCCTCATTTTCCTGTGGCACGTTCGCTCTGCGCTTGTCGCCATCATCACGCTTCCCACAGCCATCATTCTTTCATTTTTACCGATGCTTGGCCTGCATCTGACTTCAAACATCATGTCGCTGGGCGGCATTGCCATTGCCATTGGCGCGATGGTGGACTCGGCCATCATCATGGTCGAGAACGCGCACAAATTTCTGGAACATTTTCGCGAGAAAGAAGGCCGTGAACCAAACGCCGTTGAACGTTTTGAAGTCATCGTTTCCGCCGCGCAAAGTGTCGGGCGTCCGTTGTTCTTTGCGTTGCTAGTTATCACCGTGAGTTTTATTCCCGTATTTACGTTGGAGGCCCAGGAAGGCCGATTATTCAAGCCGCTGGCCTTTACAAAAACTTTTGCGATGGCGTTCGCCGCGTTGTTGGGTGTGACGCTCGTGCCGGTGCTGATGACCTTGCTCGTGCGCGGGAAAATTACGCCAGAAGCCAAAAATCCTGTGAACCGATTTTTGATTTGGGCGTATCAACCGTTCGTGCGCTTCGTTCTGCGTTTCCGCTGGCTCACCATTTTTATCGGGTTGCTGATTTTAGTCGCAACGATTTTTCCGTTCAAAAAACTTGGCACAGAATTCATGCCGCCACTTAACGAAGGCACAATTCTTTTCATGCCTACCGCTGTGCCGGGAATGTCCGTCAGCGAAGCCACACGAATTTTACAGATTCAAGACAGGCTTCTAAAGAGCATTCCCGAAGTAGATCGCGTCTTTGGCAAGGCCGGACAAGCCGACACCGCGACCGACCCCGCGCCGCTTTCGATGTTTGAAACCGTCGTCTCACTCAAACCGCACGACCAATGGCGTTCTGGCATGACATGGGAAAAAATTCTGGCGGAGATAAATGAAAAATTAAAGACGCCCGGCATGGCAAACATTTTGTGGATGCCGATTCAAACGCGAACCGAAATGCTGACAACGGGTTTCCGCTCCAAACTCGGCATCAAAATTTTTGGGCCGGACTTGGACACAATTCAAAGTGTCGGCGTGCAAATTGAAAAAGCTTTGACCGATTTGCCGGACACGCGCAGCGTTTTTGCCGAACGCACGACCGGCGGTTATTTTTTGGATTTTACTCCTAACCGTCAAAATGCCGCGCGCTATGGACTCACTGTTGGCGACGTGAACGACATTGTGGAAACCGCCATCGGCGGCAAAACCATTGCAACGACTGTCGAAGGCCGCGAGCGTTATCCAATTGCCGTCCGTTACGCGCGCGACTACCGCGACAGTCTCGACAAACTCAAGCGCGTGCTCGTGCCGACTCCAACCGGCGCGCAAGTGCCGATGAGCGAATTGGCTGATATTTCGTATCACACCGGCCCGCCGGACATCCGCGAAGAAAACGGCCAGCTTGTCGGATTCGTTTTTGTTGATCCCGCAACCGATGACATTGACGGCTATGTTCAGAAAGCCAATGCCCGCATTGCCGAACAAGTAAAATTTCCTTCCGGCTATTACATTCAATGGGCCGGACAATTTGAATACCTCAAAAGCGTGGAACAAAAACTGAAAATGGTTATTCCATTTACTCTGCTGATTATCTTCATGCTGATTTATCTGAACACCAAATCAGCGATTAAAACAATCATTGTTCTGCTCGCTGTGCCGCTTTCGCTCGTCGGCGCGTTCTGGTTTCTTTATCTCCTCAATTACAACATGAGCGTGGCCGTGTGGGTGGGGCTGATTGCTCTTGCCGGATTGGATGCGGAAACCGGCGTCGTCATGCTGCTGTATTTAGAACAAGCATGGGAAAAATTTCGTGCCGAAGGCCGGATGAATACCATCGCTGATTTGCACGAGGCAATCATCGAAGGCGCGGTGCAGCGCATTCGTCCTAAAGTGATGACGACCTGCGCGATTTTATTCGGCTTGCTGCCGATCATGTGGTCGCCGGTCACGCAATCCGGCGCGGACGTGATGAAGCGTATCGCCGCGCCGATGATTGGTGGCGTGGTGACCTCTGGAATTTTACAGCTTTTGCTTTATCCGGCGATTTACGTTCTATGGCGCAAACGGTATTTGCCAAAACCTGACGTCAAGCCGTGAGCAATGCCGCCCCACAAATTAGAAGTGATGAGCCGGCTGCCGATGAGCAAGACCGCGCGGACATAGCGCGCTTGGTCGGCGGGCATGACGTAGCGTTAAATGATTTGATGGAGCGTCATGGCAAAAAATTGATGAATTATTTGATTCGCTGTTTGCAGGACGAAGACCTCGCCGCCGATTTAGCACAGGAAACATTTGTTCGCGTTTATCAGCATCGAAACAAATTTGATGCGCGGCAAAAGTTTTCAACGTGGCTCTATACGATTGCCAGCAATCTTGTCCGGGATCATTTCCGCTGGAAATCGCGCCATCCCGAAGTCGCACACGAACAAGACAACGTGATGGAAATGGCGACGGAGATTTCACCATCTGAAAATATTCAGGCCGATGAGCGAGCCGACGCCGTGCGCCGCGCCGTTGCCGAACTGCCGGAAGAATTACGCACACCGCTTATTCTTGCGGAATACGAAGAATGTTCACAGGCAGAGATTGGAGAAATTCTTGGCTGCACTGCCAAAGCGGTCGAGACACGCATTTACCGAGCGCGGCAACAACTGCGTGTTAAATTATCCAGATTATTTGACTGAAAAGGTTTGTTCGGGTTCATTTAAGAAAAGCAAGCATCGTTGGTGAACATAAACACACTCATTGACAAAAGTATCTGATTCACAAGAAACTGAA
>JAJPKI010000244.1 GCA_021323835.1 Verrucomicrobiota bacterium
CATAATCGCGGCGAGAGGATTTTGATGGATTTGTTGCGCGAAAATCCGAACGACGGCGAATTAAAGATGGCGTTGAAAGATTTGTCGGCGCGAAAAACTTTGGACGAAGGCGGTTATGGCGCGCTCGAAAGCGGCGAAGGTTCGTATCGCGATATTTTGCGCAATAAAGAAGAAGCGGTTTCGCTCGAACAACAAAATAAAGTTCAAAAATCGGAGGACGTCACCGAGCGGCTCATCGGCGAATATGAAGCGCGCTTGCAAGCGGAGCCGGGCAATTTGAAATTGCTGCGCTCGCTCGCGGAACTTTACACGCTGAAAAAGCAATTCGACAAAGCGCTCGCCTATTACGACCAGTTGAAAACTTTGGCGGGCGGCGACCCATCGCTCGACCAGGCAATTGCCGCGACGCGCACCCGGCAATTTGATTTTCAAGCGGAGCAATTGAATCCGTTTGAAGCCGACCACGCGGCGAAAGTTGAACAGCTCAAAGCGGAAAAATTAAATTTTCAAATCACCGAATGCCAAAAACGCGTCGAAAAATATCCGACCGATTTGGCGATTCGCTTTGAAATGGGGCAGCTTTATTTTCAAGGCGGAAAAATTGGCGAAGCGATTCAGGAATTTCAAAAGGCGCAAAGTAATCCGCACAAGCGCCTCGCTTCAATGAGTTATCTCGCACAATGTTTCGCCAAACGCAAAATGTTCGACCTCGCCGCGCGCACGCTGCAAAACGCGATTAAGGAAAAGGCTGTTTTCGACGACGAGAAAAAAGATTTGATTTATCAACTCGGCTGCGTGCTCGAAGGCATGGGCAAACGCGAGGAAGCCGTCGAGCAATTCAAACTCATTTACGAATCGGACATCGGCTACAAAGATGTCGCCGCCAAAGTGGACGCGTTTTACGCCGGACAATAATCGAAATGAAAATTTTCAAAGCCGCAACGTGTTTGATTGGCGGAATTCTTTGACTCTTGTTTGGAATTGGTTTTGTCATTTTCCTACAACAATTTTTAACCGGTGGCGCAGGACTGCAATTGTTCGGAGATTTTATTCCAATAGTTTCGCCCGGCAGCGTTTTGTTCGGATTGATTTATTTTGTCGGGTTGACGGCGGCATCGGCAATTTGTTTTGCCGTTGCGCTTTATCTTTTTTCGCGGATACAAAATTTTTACAGCCGTATGGGGTGAATCCCCTATTCGTTCAACATCTAAAATGTAAGACACTTTTTAAGATGCTCACGGAACTGAAACGCCCAGCCACATTATCTTCTGAAAAATCAAAAGTTTTCTGGGGCGAAATCGCGCCGCCCGACCATTTGCTTCAGATTTATGAAAACGATGCCGAATTTCTGGCCGCGCTGGGAAAATTTGTCGCTGACGGTTTTCGCAAAAACGAAAGCGTCATTGTCATCGGCACGGCATGGCATTTGAACGCGCTGGAAAAACAATTGTCCGCGTTCGACACCGACGTTTTGCGCGCGCGCAACCAATACATTCCGCTTGATGCCGAGGAAACGCTTTCTAAATTTATGGTGGAGGGCTGGCCAAACCAGCAATTGTTCGAGCGTTGCGTGACAGACGTTTTGCGGCGCGCCAGCCAAAACGGTCGCGGCGTTCGCGCGTTTGGCGAAATGGTCGCGCTGCTTTGGGCGCAAGAAAATCACGCCGCGACGATTCAACTTGAAATACTGTGGCATCAATTTCAAAAGAAGAATGCGTTTTCGCTTTTTTGCGCCTATCCGAAAAATGGTTTCAGGGAAAATTCCCTGGCAGGCGTCCAAAAAATTTGCGACGCGCACTCCAAAATGGTTCCCGGCAGTTTCGCCATTTAATAACGGACTTTGTCCGCCTTGGATTTCCATTCCGCAAAAACTTCCAACGCTTCCGCGCGCAACAATTGTTTCATCAGAATTTTTCGGCGTGAAATCGGCAGCGAAATTTCGCGATAAATCAAATCATCGTCGAAATCAATTTCCGCCGCGTCCTTGCGCGTGTTCGCGTAAAAAATTTTTTCGATGCGCGCCCAGTAAATTGCCGCCAGACACATCGGACACGGCTCGCAATTGACATAAATTTCGCAACCGTCGAGCTTGAATGTCTTCAATTTTTTGCACGCGTCGCGAATGGCCGAAACTTCCGCGTGCGCCGTCGGGTCGTTGGTTGACGTGACACGATTCCAACCGCGTCCGACGATTTTGTTTTTGCGAACAATAATCGCGCCGAAGGGTCCGCCGCAATCGTCGCGCATCTTTTTTAGCGACAATTCAATTGCTGCGCGCATGAATTTTGAATTCATTTTATTTCTGATTTTTTCCGAACAACAACCGCAAGCTGTTCATCACCACGACGACGGTGCTGCCTTCGTGGCCGACCACGCCAATCGTCAACGGAATTTTTCCCAGCATTGCAAACAAGACGAGAATAAAAACTGTGCCGAGCGAAATGATTAAATTTGTTCGGATAATTGTTCGCGCGCGTTTGCTCAAACGAAATGCCGCAAGAAAATTTTCCAGCCGGTCGTGCATCAACACCACGTCGGCCTGTTCCAGCGCCGCGTCCGAACCGCGCGCGCCCATCGCCACACCAATGTGCGCGGCAGCCAAACTCGGCGCGTCATTTACGCCGTCACCAATCATCGCCACGCGATTCCCCTGCCCGCTCAAATCGCGAATCGCCGCGACTTTTTCTTCCGGCTTCAATTCCGCGCGCACATCGTCCAAATGCAATTGTGTCCGCAAATTTTCCGCGGCAGATTTCCGGTCGCCGGTCAGCACAACGGTTCTTAATTTTTCCGCGCGCAATTCGTCAATGACTTCGCGCGCTTGCGGACGAATGTCATCGCGCAACAAAATTCTTCCGGTCAAATCGCCGTGAGCAATCCAGATTTCTGAAATGCCGGGATTTATTTCGGATTTCGGATTTCGGATTTCGGGTTTTTTTGCGTTCTCCAAAACCCAATCGCATTTGCCTAGAAAAACTGTAGTGCCGTTCCATTTTGCGCAAAGGCCGTGTCCGGTAATGGATTCGAAATGCTCAAATTCCAACGGCTGCAAATTTTGCTGCTTGCCGTAACGCGTAACCGCCCGCGCAAGCGGATGCGTGGATAATTTTTCGAGCGAATAGGCGAGTCGCGCGATTTCATTTTCGCGTCCCGGCGGAAAACTTTCAACCTTTTCAATTTTCAATTCGCCGGTCGTCAGCGTGCCGGTTTTGTCGAGCGCTACGACGTTGACTTCCGCCAGTTTTTCCACTGCCGCGCCGCCGCGAAATAAAATTCCGTGCCGCGCGCTCCACGCAATTGCCGCGAGCACGGCGCTTGGAATCGAAAGCACGAGCGCGCATGGCGACGCGACGACGAGCAACGTCATCGCGCGATAAAAAGCGCTCGCTGATTCCGGTGAACCGAACGGTGCTTTGAACGGCGTCAGGTGAAAACCAAGCCACCAGACGAAATACATGACTGCAAACATGGCGAGAACGAAATAAGTGTAAATCGCACCGAATTTGTCGGTGAATTGTTGCGCGGGCGCCTTCTGATGCTGCGCTTCGCGAATCAGATGAATTATTTTTTGCAGCGAACTTTCTGCGGCAGGGCGAAGAACAATTGTTTCGACCGCGCCCCACAAATTAATTGTGCCGGCGAGAACCGTGTCGCCGATTCTCTTTTCCACGGGCGCGGCTTCGCCGGTGAGATTCGATTCGTCGGCAGCGGTCGCGCCTTTGGCAATTTCGGCGTCCACGGGAAATTGCGCTCCGGGTTTAATGAGCAATCGCATACCGATTTTGATTTGCTCAACTTTGATTTCATGTTCGTGGCCATTTTCGAGAACAGTCGCGACTTTCGGCGCTTCGCGAAACAGCGAGCGAATTTCCTTTTGTGTTCGACCGAGCGCAAAATGTTCCAATGCGCCGCTCAGCGAAAATAAAAACAGCAGCGTCGCGCCTTCCGCCCATGCACCAATCGTTGCCGCGCCGACGGCGACGGCGAGCA
>JAJPKI010000112.1 GCA_021323835.1 Verrucomicrobiota bacterium
AAATCTGGAATTGGAACGGCTCGAAAACGGCCAAAAATTTTCCGTGCAATTGAGCAAAGAGGAATTCGAACAATTGCAACCGCTGGTGGACGAGCATGTTTACGTGGAATTGAAAAACGTGAAGGTGTTTCCTGAAGATTATTCGATTTGATTTCAATGTGGCGAAAATGCTTGGCTTTTTTCGTCAATTCGCTTTGTCTGTGGCATGAAAATGAATTTGGAACGGAGTTTGCATGCTAAATTTTTCGTCTTCAGCTTCGCGGTAGTTTTCCTTGCGGCTCGTCTTTGCGGCGCCGATTTGGACGGCTTTCAACCGGGCGCAACCTTAAATTCCGCTGCTATTTCCGCCGATGCAGTTGCCAATTCCGTCGTCAAAATTTATTCAACGGTGCGTTATGCCGACCCTTACAAGCCGTGGACGAAACAGGCGCCGACGGAAATTTCCGGCAGCGGCGTGGTCATCAAAGGCAAACGCATTTTGACGAACGCGCATGTGGTGCTTTACGCCAGCCAGGTGCAGGTGCAGGCAAACGAGTCGGGCAGCATGCGAATGGCGACGGTTGAAGCCATCGCGCCGGGCATGGATTTGGCGGTGCTTAAACTGGACGATGATTCTTTTTTCGATTCGCATTTGCCGCTGGAGTGGGCGGCCGCGCCGCCGCCAATTCAAGAGCCGGTCTCGGTCTATGGTTATCCGCTTGGCGGCGCAAATCTTTCCATCACCAAGGGAATTGTTTCGCGAATTGAATTTGCGTCTTACAATTTTCCCGTCGGCGGCTTGCGCGTGCAAATTGACGCGGCGATTAATCCCGGCAACAGCGGCGGCCCGGCGGTGGCGGACGGAAAAATGATTGGCATCGCGTTCAGCCGTCTTGGCGGCACGGCGCAAAACATCGGCTACATCATTCCGTGCGAAGAAATTGGTTTGTTTCTCGCAGACATTGCCGACGGTCACTACGACGGCAAGCCGATGATGTTCGACGAATGCCAGGTGCTCGGAAATTCGACGTTGCGCTCATTTCTTGGACTCGACGAGGCGGCTCGCGGCATCATTGTCAATCAACCCGACAGCACAAACGCCGATTATCCATTAAAAAAATGGGACATCATTACTAAAATCGGCGACACACCGGTGGACGAACAAGGCATGGTGAACTTGAACAACGACCTGCGCGTGTTCTTCAAATATCTCGTCCAAAAAATGGCGACGAATGGCGTCGTGCCACTGACAGTCGTGCGCAACGGCAAAGAAATGCAAATTAATTTGCCGACGTCAAAAAATTTTCCGCGCTTGATTCCGGACTTGAACGGCGGCTATCCGTCCTATTTTGTCTATGGGCCGGTTGTGTTTTCAAGCGCGACCGGACAATTTATGGATGGCTTCATGGGCGGTAATTACGGCGGCGCGCGCATGGCCTTCCTCAGCATTACCGGCAACCCTCTTATCACGCGTGCGAGTGACAAACCGTCGTTCGACGGCGAAGAATTGGTCGTCATTTCCTCGCCGCTTTTCCCGAATCAATTGTCGCGCGGTTACGCCAATCCTATCGGCCAGGTCGTCAAGTCCGTCAACGGCATTCCTGTAAAAAATCTCAAGCATCTCGTCGGCATTTTGCGCGATTGCAAGGATAAATATGTCGTCATCGAATTTTTCAGCCGTGCGCCGACGCTCGTTTTTCCGCGCAACGAAATGGCCGTGGCAACGGACATGGTTTTGACCGATAACGACATTCGCAGCCAGGGTTCGCCCGACGTCATGGCGGTCTGGAATAATTCCCCGGCGCAAAAATAAATTTTCTCACGCGCATTTGTCGGCTATTTTTTCCGCTCATTTTATGCCTACGATAAAACCATTTGCCGCCCTGCGGCCGAAACCCGAACTCGCCGCGCAAATTTGCGAACTGCCCTACGACGTGATGTCTTCCGACGAAGCGCGCGAAATGGCGCGCGGAAATCCGTTGAGTTTTTTGCACGTGAGCAAACCGGAAATTGATTTGCCCGCCGGAACAGATTTGTATTCGCCCGAAGTTTATGCAAAGGGCAAAGAAAATTTTCAGAGATTGATTTCTCAAGGCGCACTCGCGCAGGATTCGCAGCCGAATTTTTATTTGTATCGGCAAATCATGGGTAAACATTCGCAGGTAGGCCTTGTCGTCGCTGCGAGTTGCGAGGAATATCTGCGCGGCATCATCAAAAAGCATGAATTGACGCGACCGGACAAGGAAGACGACCGCGTGCGGCACATTGAAACGCTCAATTCGCAAACCGGCCCGGTTTTTTTGACATATCGCGCGCGAGCAATAATTGATGCGCTGGTCAAAGCGACGGAGGAAATCCAAAAACCTGATATTAATTTTGTGGCTAGTGATGGCGTTCGCCATACATCTTGGCGAATCAGTAATCCGGAAAAAATTAAAACAATTGAGGACGAATTCGCAAAAATTCCATTTCTTTACATCGCGGACGGACATCACCGCAGCGCGGCGGCGGGAAGAGTTTATCAATCAAGAAAAGGCAGCGGCGAAAGTGGAAAATTTCTTGCCGTTATTTTTCCACACAATCAGATGCAGATTTTGCCTTACAATCGCGTGCTGAAAGATTTGAACGGAAATTCGCCCGAACAACTTTTGAAAAACCTCACCGAGGTATTTGAAATCAAGCCTGCCGATTTTCCAAAACCAACATGCAAACACGAGCTTGGATTTTATTTCCAGGGCAAATGGCAAACGCTGTCGTTTCGCAAAGAATTTTTGCAATCGAAAGACGCGATTGAAAATCTCGACGTAACGCTGCTGCAAAAAAATATTCTCGCGCCGGTTTTCGGCATTGATGACCCGCGCACGAGCAAGCGAATCCATTTTGTCGGCGGCATTCGCGGCACGGCGGAATTGGAAAAGCTCGTGGACAGCGGCGAATTTGCCTGCGCATTTTCGATGTTTCCAACGAGCATCGAAGATTTGATGGCGATTGCCGATGCAGGCGGAATTATGCCGCCGAAAAGCACGTGGTTCGAGCCGAAGTTGCGCGATGCGATGTTTTGCCACATGATTTGATTTGCGAAGTTACGGCTCGACGGAGTCTCGCCCCACCTTCAAAATTTGCCCGTGGCAAAAAGCCGGCTCCAACGAGGATTGCGCGCGACCTTTTTAGGAATCGCGGTCAACATCGTCCTCGGCGCGGCAAAATTTCTTGCCGGATTTTTTGGCCACTCGCATGCGCTCATTGCGGATGCGACGGAATCGTTCGCGGACATTTTCAATTCACTTATCGTCTGGCGCGGCATCGTCGTTGCCGCCGAGCCGGCTGACGAAGACCATCCTTACGGCCACAGCAAAGCCGAGCCGCTGGCAGCGGCGTTCGGCGCGGTGATGTTATTGCTCGCCGCGTTGTGGATTGTCGTCAAGGCCGGTTACAATCTTTACGAATGGGCAAATCCGCATCCCGGATTTTTTCGGGCGCAGCCGCAATGGTTCACGCTCGTGATTTTGGCGGTTGTCGTTTTCACAAAAGAAATTTTATTCCGCTTCGTCTCGCATGAAGGAACGGACACGGACAATTCTGCCGTGAAAACGGATGCGTGGCATCATCGTGCCGATGCGATTACTTCCATCGCGGCGGCAATTGGAATTATCATTGCGCTCGCGGGCGGACCGAAATTTGTTTGCGCGGACGATGCGGCAGCAATTTTTGCCGGATTCATCGTCGGCTGGAGCGGCTGGCTGTTGTTGCATTCGGCGATGAATGAATTGATGGATAAATCGCCCGACCCAAAAATAATTGAAAAAATTTCCGCGCTCGCGGCGGGAACGCCCGGCATTTCACGCGTGGAAAAATGTTTTGTCCGCAAGGCCGGATATTTGTATTTCGTTGAAATGCATGTGGAAGTGGACCCGCAAATGACGGTGCTGCGCTCGCATGAAATTGCGCACGACGTGAAGGACAAAATCCGCGAGGCGATGCCAAATGTGGGCGACGTGCTGGTGCACATTGAACCGCTGGACATTCCCGCGCCACGAAAAGAAAACAGGTAGGGTCGTTTCGCGAAACGACCAAAACGAACCGGAAGGCTCGGCGAGCCGTCCTCACCATTTGTAAAATTTGTCAATGTTTCGGCACCGGCAGCGTGTTGCCGGAATTGGTGGACTGATAAACTGCCGGCGGCAAGTCGGGCACTGTATTTACCGCGTGACGTTTGTGAATCAAAACATTCACAAGCATGATGAGCAAAATGACTCCAACGATTCCACCCGCGACCATTAAGACTTTTGCGTTCACCTTCGAGAGCAAAAACATCACGTAATCGAGCGGTGATTTTGTTTGCTCGGTCAGCGGCGGCGGCTCGGCGAATTTTTCCGTGCCTTTCAATTCAGCGTCCAAATCCGCGAGAATTTTCGGCACATCGAGCTTGAGCATCGTCGCATAATTTTTGACGGAGCCGCGAATGTAAATGGGCGCGGAAAAGGCGTTGAAGTTTCCGTCCTCAAGCGCGCGCAAATGGTCGGTGCGGATTTTGGTCAAGTCCGCTACCTGCTGGATAGACAATTTTTTGGCTTCGCGCGCGGCGCGGAGTTGTTCGGCGACCGTTGGCATTTCAACCATTTAAGCGCAATTGGCGCGGCAATTGCAACCTTGGAAAATCAGACATTGAATTTGAACAGCATTACGTCGCCGTCTTTGACGACATATTCTTTGCCCTCCATCCGGTAAAGTCCTTTTTCGCGCGCGGCGGCCACGCTGCCGCATTTGAGCAAATCGTCGTAAGCTACGGTCTCGGCCTTGATGAAGCCGCGTTCAAAATCGGAATGAATCACGCCTGCGGCTTTGGGCGCGGTGTCGCCGGCATGAATCGTCCACGCGCGAACTTCTTTTTCGCCCGCCGTGAAATACGTCCGCAAACCGAGCAAATGATACGTTGCGCGAATCAGCGCGCCGACGCCGGATTCTGAAACGCCGAGTTCTTTCAAAAATTCTTTCGCTTCATCGGCGGATAAATCAATCAAGTCGCTTTCGATTTGCGCGCTGATGACGACGGCTTCGCACGCGAGATGCGTTTTGACGTATTCCTGAACTTTTTGGACAAACGGATTTTTGTCGCCTTGCGCCAAATCGTTTTCTTTGACGTTACAGGCAAAAATTGTCGGCTTGTCGGTGAGCAGGAAAAAACTTTTGGCGACAACTTTTTCTTCCGGCGTGAGTTGAACGGTCAGCGCGAGTTTGCCCGCGTCCAAAACCGGTTCAAATTTCGCGAGCACGGCATCTTCAGCCACGGCCGCTTTATCGCCGCGCTTTACATCTTTCGACAATTTCTCGCGGCGTTTTTTGATGTTGTCCAAATCGGCGATGACAAGTTCGGTATTAATGATTTCGATGTCGCGCACGGGGTCAACGCTGCCGGTAACGTGATGAATGTCCGCGTCTTCGAAACAGCGGACGACCTGCACGACCGCATCGACTTCACGGATGTGGGTCAGGAACTTGTTCCCCAATCCTTCACCGGTGCTCGCGCCCTTGACGAGGCCGGCGATGTCGACGAACTCGATGGCGGCCGGAATCACCACATTGGTCTTGGC
>JAJPKI010000271.1 GCA_021323835.1 Verrucomicrobiota bacterium
ACAGCGTCGCTTCGCCAATTTTCGCGGCGAGCTTTTCAATCGTCGGCGATTCGAACAAATCGTGAAGCGGCAATTCGATTTGGAACGCGTCGCGGATGCGGGAGACCACCTGCGTCGCCATCAATGAATGGCCGCCTAATTCAATAAAATTATCGCGCACGCCGATTTTCTGGACACCGAGCACTTCGCTCCAGATTTTCACGAGCGTTTCTTCCGCGCGCGTCCGGGGCGCGACGAATTCCGTTTCTACCTCAAAAGTCGGCGCTGGCAGCGCGTTGCGGTCAATTTTTCCGTTCGACGTGAGCGGAAATGCGTCGAGAAAAACGAACGCCGACGGAATCATGTATTCCGGCAAACGTAATTTCAGGAATTCGCGCAAGTTGTGCGCGGAAATAGTTTGGCGGAGCGATTCACGCGTGCCGAAATCCCTTTCGCCATTTTTCGACTGTGCGCTATCGATCCACCTAAATCCGGGCGCGCATATAATATATGCGGCGAGCCGCTGCTGATTCGCATTGTCCGCCCGCGCGATGACGACGGCTTCGCGCACGGCTTCGTGCAATTGCAGCGCAAATTCAATTTCCCCAAGCTCAATACGATTGCCGCGAATCTTGACCTGATTATCAATGCGGCCGAGAAATTCCAATTCGCCGTTCGGCAACCAGCGAACCAAATCGCCGGTTTTGTAAATGCGTTCGCCCTGCGCAAATGGATTTGCGATAAATTTTTCCGCCGTGAGTTCGGCGCGATTCAAATAACCGCGCGCGAGTCCAACGCCGCCGATGTGTAATTCTCCGGCTTCGCCAATCGGCGCGGGCGCGAGATTTTCGTCGAGCACGAAAACCTGTGTGTTGGCGATGGGCCGGCCGATAGTCGGCGATGACATTTTGGTGTCATCCGGAGGAACCAGATTCCAAGTAGTGACCACCGTATTCTCAGTCGGCCCGTAATGGTTAAATAATTTGCACGGAAAATTCAGCGGCGGCGGGCGATGCAATTTATCTCCGCCGGTCAGCATCGCGCGCAGCGAAAGATTTTGCGGCCACGCTTCGTTGAACGTTGCTTCGGCAATCGGCGTCGGCAAAAACGCAAGAGTAATTTGCTTTTCCGCGAGCCATTGAATTAATTTCGTCGGCGACAAACGCGTTTCATCATCGCAAATGTGCAAGCTCGCGCCGCAAGTCAGATACGGCCAGATTTCCCAAACCGATGCATCGAACGCCGGCGCGGCAATTTGCGACGCGCGGTCTTGCGGCGTGACGTTGTAAGTGAATTGATGCCACGCAATCAAATTCATTAAACTGCGATGCTCAATCTCCACGCCTTTGGGCTGGCCGGTGGAACCGGAAGTGTAGATGACGTAAGCAAGATTCGTTGGCTGCGGATGATTTGTCGGCGCATTCGCAAAAACTTCATCCAATTTTTCGTGCACCAATTCTTCCATGCAAATGACTTTGAGATTGGGAAATTCAAAATCGAATTTTTCGCACAACGGTTTGTCCGTGAGCAGCACGGTGATGCTGGCATCGCCGAGCATGAACGACAGGCGTTCGCGCGGAGACGCCGGGTCGAACGGCACGTAAGCTCCGCCGCTTTTGCAAACGGCTAAGATGCCCACGACCATTTCTACCGAACGCTCCACGCAAACACCGACGCGCGCGTCTGGCGCGATGCCCAGTTCGCGCAAAATTTTTGCGACCCGTTCCGCGCGCACATTCAATTCCCTGTAACTCAATTGCTGTTTGTTGTCCGAAACAGCCAAAGCGTCCGGCGTGCGCGCCGCTTGTTCTTCAAAGAGCTGATGAACGCATTTATCTTTCGGAAAATCCGCCGCAGTATTGTTCCATTCAACGAGCAACTGTTGCCGTTGCACTGGACTCAACCGCGACGATGACAATTCCATCGGGGAGATTCTCGAAGCCGGCACAGTTGCGGGAGACACGCCGTTCGCGCTCCGTTCCACTTCTGCAGACCGAACTTCGTCAATGTTATGCGTTTTCATCTGGGCAATCCGAAAATGCTGTTGCAACCGTAAGCGCAAATCCGTTTTTGGATAAGTGGGTGAAAACCGCAAACGGCATTACCGCGTCACCCCACTTGCATCGGGAAATCTCACCGCGTGAGGCAAATTGGAGGTAACACAACCCATTTCGCTGCGCGACAATGCGGTGTTCATTACTGTCATGCTTGCAAAGGAAATTGTCGCTGCGCCCGGCGAACATTTGCCGGAAATAAAATTACTTCCGCGAACCGCCAAACTTCCGGTCAATCTGCTCGGCGTGCCATTCGATAATCTGGCGTTCAACGAAACGCTCGACCACATCGAAGAAATGATTTCGTCGCGCCAACCGCATTACGTCGCGACGGCGAACGTGGATTTTGTCGTGCGCGCGCGTCGCGACCCGCGTTTTCGCCGCGCACTGCTCGGCTCGCATTTGATTTTGTGCGACGGCACGCCGTTGATTTGGACATCGCGCATTTTTGGAACGCCATTGCCGGAGCGCGTCGCCGGTTCGGATTTGGTTCCAGAATTGGTAAAACTCGCCGCGCAAAAAAATTATCGGCTGTTTTTCCTCGGCACCACGCCGGAAGCCTGCGCGCAAGCAGCCGCCAATGTGCGGAAACAATTTCCTGAAATCGTCGTGGATTATTTTTCTCCGCCGTTTCGTCCGTTGCATGAAATGGACAACGACGAAATCGCAAAACGAATTCGCGCGGCGCAGCCGGACATCGTTTTCGTCGCGTTTGGTTCGCCGAAAGCCGAGAAATGGATGAGCGCCAATTATCGTTCGCTCGGCGTGCCGGTGATGATTGGTGTTGGCGCGACGATTGATTTTCTCGCCGGCCACGTCAAGCGCGCGCCAGTGTGGATGCGCCGCGGTGGACTCGAATGGATTTTTCGTCTGCTGCAAGAGCCGCGCCGATTGTTCAAACGTTATATGATTGATTTGTGGCATTTCGGAATTGCACTGCTCGTAGAATTGTGGCGAGTGAAATTTGGCCGTCGAGATACGGCTCGCGGGGACGCTCGCCCCACCAGTTAAGATTATGAACATCGGCATTTCTACTTCAGTGATTCAGCGCGGAAAAAGCGGCGTGGCGCAATATGTCTTTGCGCTCGTGCGCGCATTGCTGTCGTATTCCAAAGAACATCAATTCACTTTGTTCGTGCTGGAAGAAGACGTGCCGCTGTTCGCATTTGTAGAATTGAAAATGAAAATTGTTGTCGTTCCCGAGAGATTTCGTCTTGCGGTGAAAAATATTTTGTGGCATCAAACCACGTTGCCGCGACTTGCAAAACAACATCGGCTCGATGTGCTGCACATTCCTAGTTACCGCCGGATGCTTTGGCGCAAACCGTGCGCGCTCGTCACGACCATTCACGACCTCGCGCCATTTCATGTGCCGAAGAAATACGATTTCGCCCGGATGTTTTACGGCCGCGTCGTGGCAAAAAAATTGGCGCATCGGCAGGATGAAATCATTGCCGTCAGCCAAAACACGGCGAACGACATCAAAACGTTTTTTGGCGTTCCGAAAAATCGCATCACAACGATTTACAACGGGCTGGACCATTCACGATTTTATCCGGCGTCGCGCGAGACGGCAAAACTGCTCATCGGCAAACGTTACGATTTGCACAAGCCATTTTTTCTCTACATTGCGCGGCTGGAACATCCGGCAAAAAATCATTGCCGCCTGATTGAAGCGTTCAATCATTTCAAAAGAGAAACCGATTGCGGCTGGCAACTCGTTTTCGGCGGCAGCGATTGGCACGGCGCGGACATTATTCATGCGATGATTCGGCAATCGCCGTTCACGCGCGACATTCGCGCCGTCGGATTTATTTCCGACGCCGATTTGCCGATGTGGTATCGCGCGACGGACGTTTTTGTTTATCCATCGCTCTTCGAAGGCTTCGGCATGCCGCCGACGGAAGCGATGGCGAGCGGTTGCCCGGTGATTTGCTCCACGCGCGGCGCGCTCGGCGAAATTGTTGACGGCGCGGCGGCCTTGATAAATCCGAAGGACGTGAATTCGATTCAAACACAAATGACGCGGCTCGCGTCGGATGAAAATCTGCGCGAACGCTGGAGCAAGGCGGGATTGGAACGCGCGAAAATGTTCGATTGGAATTTAAATGCCGCGGCGACGATGAATATTTATGCCCGCGCGGCGGGTTTGCCGCAAAATATTTTACAGTTTCCGTCAGTGAAAAATTTCAGCGAGACGAGACAGAAATTTGCCCAATAAGGCCGCTTAAAAGTTCATATAAAACATGAACAAATAAAAGCATGAACAGAATAGTTAATATCCACCGCATCCATCTTTTGTAAAACATTTCCGAGAAAATTAAAGTGCTGGCAGCAATGAAACCGACAAATGGAAATACAAGAGGCCCATAATTAAAAATAAATTCCTTTTCGGGTGACGAATCCAACCCAAAGTCACGATAAATAGGCCCAAATTTCACAGCTGCGAAACTAAGCCAAGAAAATTCGACCAGATTCAAAAGAATGATTATCCATGTCATTACTCGAACCTGATTGAAAATTCGATTTTTCAATTTCATGATTCAACCCCATTTAAGAATTAAAGTTTCTCTCAAAATTTTGGTGAGGTGAAATATTCCGCTAAATGAGGGAGTCACCCACCTGTTAATTGTCGCGGTCACGGTTATTAAATGGGGAATGATTCTTCGCGTCGCGTGAAAAAGGAAATTGGCATTCTAATTCTCGAGGATATTGCTGCGGATGCCGTTCGCATCAACCATGAATTACGTCGTGGCGGGTTGAATTTTTCTTCGACGCGCGTGGAGACGAAGGAAAATTTTCTGGCGGAACTCGAACATCACAAACCGGACGTCATTTTATCCGACCACGGCTTGCCGTCCTTCGATGGATTTACCGCGCTGGAAATCGCCAGGAAAAAATGTCCCGACACGCCGTTCATTTTTGTCACCGGCTCGCTTGGTGAAGAATTTGCGATTAACACCTTCAAGCACGGCGCGACGGATTACGTTTTGAAAAATCGGCTGTCGGAATTGGTTCCGGCGGTGCAACGCGCCTTGCGCGAGCGCGATGAACGCGCGGGGCGGCAGCAGGCGGAAAAGAAATTGGCCGAAAGCCCCGAAGGCCGTTATCGCCGCATGGTCGAGCGTTGTCCAGACGCAATGCTCATCATTCAAACGGACGACCAAATTGTTTTTGCAAATCCGGCGGCGGTGAAATTGCTCGGCGCGGCGAATGAAAAAGAATTGCTCGGGAGAAATGCCGCTGAAATTTTTCAATCCGACCCGTGGGACACGCTGCTGTATGAAGTGCGGCTGCAACACGACCGGGGGGGCTGCAAATTCCTTGAGCAGAAATTATTTTGTCTCGACGGCAACACCGCCAATGTCGAGATTTGCGCCACGCCGACGGTTTTTGACGGCAAGCCCGCTGTGCAAATGCTGGCGCACGAAATCGGCGAGCGCACCAGCGACACGGACATCATTTCGCGGAGCGAAGAATTAAAGACGGCCATTCTCGCCGCGGCGTTCGACGCGATTATTTTTATTGATGCAAAAGGGTTGATTCACGAATGGAATCCGGCGGCGCAAAAAATTTTCGGCCATAGGCGCGAGGAAGTTCTCGGGAAATTGCTGGACGATTTGATTGTGCCGGCGGCGCTGATGGAAATCTATCGCGAAGGTTTGACAAATTATTTGATGACCGGCGCGGGCAGTTTGCTAAACCGTCCGATTGAATTGCGATTGCGCCGCGCAAATGGAAATGAATTTCCCGCCGAATTGGCCATCACGCAGCACGAAGGCGAATCTTCCGGCTGCACGGTTTTGATTCGCGACATCACCGAGCGCAAAAAAGTTGAACAGGATTTGCGCGAAAGCGAAGAGCGTTTCCGTTCGATGGTCGAAAGTGTGAACGATTACGGCATTTACATGCTCGACACCGAAGGCCGCATCACGACGTGGAACGCCGGCGCACAAAAAATCGAAGGTTTTTCTTCCGAAGAAATTCTCGGAAAACATTTTTCAGAATTTTTTACGCCGGAAGACCAAAAAAGTGATTTGCCGAACCGTTATTTGAAACAAGCCGCCGAGGAAGGAAAAGTGGTCAACGAAGGCTGGCGCGTGCGCAAGGACGGTTCGCGCTTTTGGTCGCAGGGAACAATTACCGCGTTGCGCGATGAAAGTGGAAAATTAACCGGCTTCACCAAAGTGGCGCACGACATGACGGATAAAAAACGCGCCGAGGAAGAAATCCGTCGTTTCAATATCGAACTCGAAGAACGCGTCCGCAAACGCACGTCGCAGCTCGAAGCCGCCAACGCTGAATTAGAAGCGTTCAGCTATTCCGTCTCGCACGATTTGCGCGCGCCGTTGCGCCACATCGTCGGTTACGTGGATATTTTGCAAAGCGAGACCGACGATAAATTGGACGAAGAAGCGCAGGCGCATTTGCAGACGATTGCCGATGCCGCGAGGCAAATGGGAAATTTGATTGATGCGCTGTTGGAATTTTCCCGGATGGGTCGCACGGAATTAAGAAAGCAGCGCGTCAATCTTGGCCAGCTCGTCGAAAATGCGCAACGCGCGTTGCGGCCGGAATATCAAGACCGCCAAATCGAATGGAAAATCAGCCCGCTGCCGGACATTGAAGGCGATTCGGTTATGCTCAACCAGGTCGTCGTCAATTTGATTTCCAACGCGCTGAAATATACGCGCCCGCGGAAAAAAGCCGTCATCGAAATCGGCGCGAAGCAGTCCGACCACAAAATTATTTTTTACATTCGCGACAACGGTGTGGGTTTCGACATGGCTTACGTGGACAAATTGTTCGGCGTATTCCAGCGATTGCATCCGGCGCGAGAATTTGAAGGCACGGGCATCGGACTTGCCAACGTGCGGCGCATCGTTCATCGGCATGGCGGACGCGTTTGGGCCGAGAGCGCATTGGATGAAGGCGCGACATTTTATTTTTCACTGCCAATCTCAACCGGGGCGAAGGAGGGTGAACATGAAAATTCAAAAATGGATTCTGTTGGCTGAAGATAATCCGCTCGACGCGGATTTGGCGATGCGCGCACTGGCGGTAAATCAAGTGCGCGACCAAGTCGTGCACGCGCACGACGGCGTCGAGGCGCTCGATTGCCTAAATCATCGCGGCGATTTTGAAAAATGTCCGAGCGAAATTCCCGCGGTTGTGCTGCTCGATTTGAAAATGCCGCGCGTGAACGGTTTGGAATTTTTGCGACGCATTAAAAATGACGAGCGATTCAAAAAAATTCCCGTCGTCGTTTTCACCTCGTCGAAGGAAGAAATTGACGTGGCGCAAAGTTACGAACTGGGCGCGAACGCTTATGTCGTGAAACCGGTGGACTTCAAAGAATTTCGCGACACGGTCAAGGAAGTGCGCGCGTTTTGGATGGACGTCAATGAACCGCCGCTCATTTCTTCGGCAGCCGCGCGGGCTTGAATTGTTACGAAAACTCCCATTCACATTTTGATGCTCGAGGACGACGATTCGGACGCGCAAATCGTCCAGCACACGTTGCAGCGCGGTAATGTCAACTACATTGCCCAACGCGTGGACAATAAAAAAGATTTCGTGCGCGAATTGGACAAGTTCCAGCCGAATCTGATTCTCTCGGACTTTTCGTTGCCGTCATTTGACGGTTATTCCGCGCTGGCGATTGCCAAGGAAAAATATCCCGACGTTCCATTCATTTTCGTCACCGGCACGCTTGGCGAAGAAGTGGCGATTGAAACCTTGAAAAAAGGCGCGACCGATTATGTGCTCAAGCAACGGCTCACGCGATTGGTGCCGTCGGTGCATCGCGCGTTGCGCGAAGCGCAGGAACGTGCCGAGCGCCGTAAAGCGGAAGAACAATTGCGTCAATCGCACAAACAATTGCGTTCGCTCTCGGTTTATTTGCAGCACGTGCGCGAAGAAGAGCGAATCAAAATCGCGCGGGAAATTCACGACGAACTCGGCCAGCAATTGACCGGATTGAAATTGCAATTAACGTGGCTCGACAGCCGGTTGCCGAAAAAAACTCCGGCGCTTCATGAAAAAGCGCGCACGATGGCGCATGGAATTGACGAAACGATTCAAGCCGTTCGCCGCATTGCAACGGAATTGCGTCCGGGCGTTTTGGACAGCGCGGGACTTGTCGCCGCGATTGAATGGCAGGCGAGCGAATTTCAAAAGAAAACGGGAATTCATTGTCGTGTGCAATCGTCGGTGAAGGAAACGATTTGGGACCAGGATTTGAATACGACGTTCTTCCGCATTTTTCAAGAAACGCTCACGAACGTCATTCGCCACGCGAACGCGACGAAGGTTGAAGTGCGATTTATGGAAACTGCCAACGCGCTCGTGCTGGAAATTCGCGATAACGGACGCGGCATTTCCGAAGCGGAAATCAACAATACCAAATCCATCGGCTTGCTCGGCATGCGCGAACGCGCGGCGTTGCTCGGCGGCGAAGTGCGGTTGCGCGGCGAACCGAAACGCGGCACGACCGTCAGTGTGCGCGTTCCGCGTTCACAAATTCAAAAATTAAAACAACCGTCGCGCGATTGAATACTGGAAACACCCCATGAGCTTTGCTTGCCATCACCGAAACAACATGAGTTATATTGAAATAGGGAAACAAGGGAGGTCATATGAAAATTCTGCTGACAGATGACCATGTGGTGGTTCGACAGGGATTGAAATTGATTCTCGCCGACCATTTCAAACGCGCGCAATTTGGTGAAGCGCGCAATGCGGCCGAAGCGATTGACAAGGTCCAGCAAAACGGCTGGGACGTTGTGATTCTCGACATCAATATGCCCGGTCGCGGCGGATTGGAGACACTCAAGGAAATTAAACGGCTCAAACCAAAAGTGCCTGTGTTGATTTTGAGCATGAATCCCGAAGACCAATTTGCCGTGCGCATGTTGAAAGCCGGCGCGGCGGGATATTTGACGAAAGAAAGCGCAGGCAACGAACTCGTTGGTGCGATTGAAAAAGTCGTCAACGGCGGACGTTACATCAGCGGCTCGCTCGCCGAACGCATGGCGTCCTATTTGGACATGGACGTGCAGAAACCGCCGCACGAACGGTTGTCCGACCGAGAATTTTTGATTTTGCGGATGCTCGCTTCTGGCAAAACCGTCAGCCAAATCGGCCGTGAATTGAATTTGAGCGTTAAAACCATCAGCACTTATCGCACGCGGCTCTTGCAAAAAATGGACATGAAGAACAACGCGGAAGTCACGCACTATGCGATGCAAAATGGTTTGGTCGAGTAGTTGTTTATTTTGCGCCGTGCGTTTCCATTTCGTAACGCAGCTTTAACCTTGCTGCCATTGCCGTTGGCGCGAAAACCGCTAACTTCGCCAGCATGGAAAAAATTTTAATCGTGGACGATGAAACGGATTTCATCGAGCTGCTCAAATTCCGGCTGGCAAATTTGAATTGTGAATTTCTCGTGGCCAACGACGGCGTGCAGGCGTTGAGTTTAACACGGCAATTCAAACCTGCGTTGATTCTGCTTGATATTTTGCTGCCGGATTTGGACGGACTTTCCGTGTGTGAAATTTTGAGACGGCAACCGTCCACAAAAAAGATTCCCATCATTTTCATGAGCGCGCTTTCCAGCCAGGTCACCAAGAAAACTGTCGCGATGCAGGCGGAAGATTTTTTTACCAAGCCGCTCGATTTGCCTCGATTACAACAGCGCATTGGTGAATTACTGCACGTCGGAACGACGGAATGATTTTGACCTCGCTGGCGCGGAAGTTTATTTTCATCCGCTTGAAAATAACATGAGCGCGCACAAATTATTCAGCATATTCAACACACGGCATTCGTTCGACCTTGGCAACGGTAAACAAGGATTATTTTATTCTTTGCCCGCTTTGGAAAAAGCCGGCGTTGGCAACATTTCCAAACTGCCGGTTTCAATTCGCCTCGTTTTGGAATCCATTCTTCGCAATTGCGACGGCAAAAAAGTTTCTGAAGCGAACGTCAAGGAATTGGCGAATTGGAAGCCGACCGAAACGCGCACGGCGGAAATTCCGTTCGTCGTTGCGCGCATCGTCCTTCAAGATTTCACTGGCGTTCCCCTGCTCGTGGATTTGGCCGCGATGCGCAGCGCCGTCTCGCGTCTTGGAAAAAATCCAAAAATCATCGAGCCGCTCGTGCCGGTGGATTTGGTCGTGGACCATTCCGTGCAAGTGGATTTCGCGGGAACGGCCGATGCCTTGCGCCAAAATCTTGAAATCGAATTTCAACGCAATCGCGAGCGCTATCAATTTTTGAAATGGGGAATGCAGGCGTTCGACACATTCAAAGTCGTGCCGCCGGGAATCGGCATCGTTCATCAGGTGAATTTGGAATATCTCGCGAAAGGCGTGCTCGAAGCGAACGGAATTTTTTATCCTGACACGCTCGTCGGCACGGATTCGCACACGACGATGATTAACGGTTTGGGAATTGTCGGCTGGGGTGTCGGCGGAATCGAAGCCGAAGCGGGAATGCTCGGCCAGCCGGTTTATTTTCTCACGCCCGACGTCGTCGGCGTGCATCTCACCGGCAGTTTGCGCGAAGGCGTGACCGCGACCGATTTGGCGCTCACGATTACGCAAATGCTGCGGAAGGCAAAAGTTGTCGGAAAATTTGTGGAATTTTTCGGCCCCGGCGCAGCGGCGTTGCCCGTCGTTGACCGCGCGACGATTGCGAATATGGCGCCTGAATACGGCGCGACGATGGGCTTCTTCCCGATTGATGCCGAATGCGTGAATTATTTACGTGCGACCGGCCGCAGCGAGGAACATTGCAAGCTCTACGAAAATTATTATCGCGCGCAAAATCTTTTTGGAATTCCCAAACGCGGCGAAATTCAATACTCGCAGGAATTGGAATTGGATTTGGCGAGCGTTGTTCCGAGCGTGGCCGGCCCGAAGCGTCCGCAGGACAGAATCGAACTGCCGAAATTAAAGCAGGAATTTAATTCCGCCTTTTCAAAACCAGTCGCGGAAAATGGTTTTGGAAAGTCTGCCGACGCGTTGAACCAAACATTTCACGTCGAATGCGGCAACGGCGACAGTTCCGGCGGCGGAAGTCAGGAGCCGGTTTCAGTTCGGGAATCCAAGGCGCATAATACAAATCCAACGACCGAAGCGGAAATGGCGAACAATCGTCCGACGCCGGACACGGTTCATTCCGAATCAAAAATTTGTGGCGATGAAATTCGGCACGGTTCGGTTTTGATTGCGGCAATTACGAGCTGCACGAACACTTCAAATCCAAGCGTGATGCTCGCGGCGGGTTTGCTTGCGAAAAAAGCCGTCGAGCGCGGATTGAGCGTCAATCCGCTCGTGAAAACTTCACTCGCACCCGGCTCGCGCGTGGTCAGCGATTACTTGAACAAAGCCGGTTTGCAAAAATATCTGGATGCGCTCGGCTTCAATCTCGTCGGTTACGGCTGCACAACGTGCATCGGCAATTCCGGTCCTCTGTCCGCACCGGTTGACGAAGCGATTTCGAAAAATGATTTGGTCGCCGCGAGCGTTTTGTCCGGCAACCGTAATTTCGAAGCGCGCGTGCATCAAAATATCAAAGCAAATTTTCTCATGTCGCCTCCGCTGGTCGTCGCATTCGCGCTCGCCGGTCGTGTGAACATTGACATGAGCAAAGAGCCGCTCGGCAAAGGCAAGGACGGCGCGGATGTTTATCTCAAAGACCTCTGGCCGACGTTGCAGGAAGTTCGTGACCAAATGCAAACGGCATTGCAACCGGATGTTTTCCGAAAACTTTACAAAGATTTCGCCGCGCAAAATCCAAAGTGGAATGAAATTCCGTCGTCCACCGGCAACGTTTATGAGTGGGACAAAAAATCCACTTACATTCAGGAGCCGCCGTTCTTTGAAAACTTTTCAATGAAAGCCGGAGAAATCCGCGAAATCAAAAATGCGCGAGCACTAGCGATTTTCGGCGACAGTGTGACGACTGACCATATTTCACCTGCCGGTTCGATTAAAAAATCTTCGCCCGCTGGAAAATATCTCATCGAGAACGGCGTGACAGCGGAAGATTTCAACAGTTACGGCTCGCGTCGTGGCAACGACCGCGTGATGACGCGCGGCACATTTGCGAATGTGCGCATCAAAAATCTGATGGTTCCCGGCGTCGAAGGCGGCGTGACGAAATTTAACGGCGAACAATTGCCGATTTATGATGCAGCCATCAAATATGCCGCGCAAAAAACTCCGCTCATGGTTTTTGCCGGACAGGAATATGGAACTGGCAGTTCACGCGATTGGGCGGCGAAAGGCACAAACCTGCTCGGCGTCAAAGCTGTTGTCGCGCAAAGTTTCGAGCGCATCCATCGCAGCAATCTCGTCGGCATGGGCGTGCTGCCACTCCAATTCAAAGACGGCGTCACCGCGCAAACTTTGAAGCTCGACGGCACGGAGACCTACGACATCGTCGGCCTCGGCGCGAATTTGAAGCCGCAACAGGATTTGACTCTGAAAATTACCCGCGCGAACGGGCAAGTTGAAACTGTTTCCGTCCGTTGCCGCATTGATACGCCGATTGAAATTGATTACTACCAGCACGGCGGCATTTTGCCTTTTGTGTTGCGGCAATTGGTCGGGAAGGCGTGAATAATTTTTTTCTCAATTTGGCTTGAATCATTACCGGTTTCTTTCATAGTTCGGGAAATCCTATTTCCCGCAATGGAACTCAAAGTTCAGTGCGACTGCGGCCAGAAGTTTAAGTTCGATGTGGAACCGGCCAACGGCCGGATGCCGTTCGCGATCAATTGTCCTGCCTGCGGGACTGACGGCACAGAAAAAGCAAACGTGCTGATCCAGCAGAGTGGTTACGTTGGCGAATCTTTGCCGGTCGCCCAACTTGTTGCAGCCGCTCCTCCGCCGCCAATCGCAGCCGCTGCCGTTCCATCACGATTGAGAATCAACAGCACTGCTCCTGCTGCGTCCGCTCATACGCCGCCACCAATCGCCCCGACGCCTGCGGCGCCCAGACCGTTTCCGGGCATGGCGCGGCCAACCGCCCCCGCACCGGCGGAAGCTTCTGGAAAAAAACCGCCGAATTTCTGGCTTGGGCTGGTTGGCGGATTCCTTGGGGTGTTCCTCGGCGCGACAATTTATTTTTTAGTTTTCAAATATAGCGGGCATCGCATCGGGCTGCTCGGCATCGGCGTCGGTTTTCTTGGCGGATTAGGCGCACATTTTCTCGGCCGGGGCGAAGGCAGCAAGGAACTCGGCGGCATCACAGCGATCCTCGCCATCGCGGGAATCATCATTGCGCAATATCTCGTTGCCCTCGGCTGGTGGCATGAAGCGGTTCGCGACATTGAAGACGCCGGTTACGCTACAAGCGTCACCGAGGCGAAGGAAGTGGTGAAAGCGATCCCAACTGGCTCGGACGCGGAAATCAAAACGTATCTGGTCAAGCAAGCGACGGACGACGGCGAAGATGCAAAATCTGTTTCCGACAACGACGTGAAGGAATTTCATGACAAACAACTTCCGGAATTTCAAGATTTAGCCAGCGGCAAAGAAACCAAGGAGCAATATTTTGCAAAAAATAATATTGACCCAAAGGAAATGAAAAAAGTCGCGGACGAAGGCGAAAGCACTTTCAAAGGCATTTTTCTTTTACTGTTGTTGGGTAAATTAAATCTGATTTCCACGGTCGCAGCCGCTGGTCTGGCATATCGGATGACGGCAAATGCGTGACCGGCCAGTCAAGGTCGCGCCATTTCCAAAATTTTTTGAAGAATGTGCTGGATGTCTTCGTTGTGCTGCTGAGACGCAATGCCGAAGGCGTCAACGATGTTGAGAATCAAATCCGCGTTCTCGCGACTGAAATCGTAAAAAACCGTTTCCTTCGATTTGGCCGGAGCAGATTTTCGCGAATTACCGTTCGCATCCAAAACTTGATTCATCGGCAGGCACACGTAAACCATCGCCTGATAGCCAACCGCGCGCTGTTTCTGTTTCAATTGAATCTGCACCGAACCGTGCGACGTGACTTTGGTGAATTGCGGCAATCGCTCAACCGCGCTCTGAAATCCGTTTGCGGCATTCGTCAAAGTTTCGATTTGCACCGGACGGCTTTCTTCAAATTCGTTCGTTGGAATTTTTTCAAGCTTCTGGATTTCGCCAATCAAATCATTTGTCGAAAGAATTCCGAGTCGAACACTTTCAAAAATTATTTTGGAAAGTTCGTGGCCGTATTTCGTCTCGCCGTTACGCTGAAATTTCAATTGCGGCACAATACTCGGACTGTTCGTGTTCGGAATGTCGTAGCCGATTTGCCATTCGATGTAATCGTTCGTGCCAAGCGAAACTTTTGACGGCGCTACGGGAATTCCGAAACCGTCCGGCGAAATTTCTTTCACGCGAACTTTTCCCGTCACATCCGTCAGCGGTAAACGCACGCGAATGGAATCTCCATTCGTGAAAATGAGAACCGATTTGTAATCGTCCGCGCATTGCGCGCGGAACGCAAATGCCAGCATCAAAGCAATAAAGATAATTTTTCTCAAATTTTTTCCGGTTTCTGAATCGAAACGACAAACGCATCCGGCCTCAAATATTTTTGCGCGACGGCTTTGATTTGTTCCAGCGTCACCGCCTCAAATTTCGCGTCGTCGGTTTCGGCGTGCTGATAGCCCAGACCGTAAAGTTCATCAAGCGCTGTGAGCGACGCGAGATTTCCCAAATCCTGCCGCGAAATTTTCTTTTGCCCGATGATTTTTGCTTTCGCGCGTTTCAATTCTTCCGCGCTCAAGCCTTCCGTGCGCAGCAATTCCGCTTCCTTGAGCAATTCTTTTTCCACCAGCTCCGCTTTCGCCGGTTCGGTTCCCGTGTAAAACGCGAAATAACCTGGAACGATGCCTGCGAAATTTTGTGCGCCGCAGTAATAAGCCAATCCAAGCTGCTCGCGAATTCGCAAAAACAATCGCGAACCCAAATCGCTGCACGATTCGTGAATCAATTCCAGTGCGTAATGGTCGTCGTCATGAATCGTCGTGCCGCGAAAACCAATGACGAGCACCGCTTGTTTCTTGTCGCGATTCTCAACAACGCGCTTTAATTCTTTCAATTCTGGATTCTGAATTCTGGATTCTGAATTCTGTCCTCGCTTCCAATTCCCAAAATGTTTTTCCACTGCCGCTTTTACATCGACAATTTTCACATCGCCATAAATCGCCAGCACACAATTGTTCGGCACGGCCAATTTTTGATGAAACGATTTCAAATCCGCGACGGAAATTTTCCCTACCGTTTCCTCGCTGCCGAGCGGGTCGAGTCCGTAAGTTTGTTCGCCAAACAGCGCACGGCGCATGGCAACGCCCGCGCTTTTGAGCAAATCATCTTTACGCGCGGCGATGCTGGCAATTTGAATTTCCTTTTCACGCTCTAATTCGTTCGCGGGAAAAATGGGATTGAGCACGACGTCCGCGAGCAAATCCATGCCCATCGAAAAATCATCTTTCAGAATTTCCAGGTTCACGCCGAAGCTTTGATTGCCGCCGTAACTGTCAATGTGCCCGCCAACCGATTCAATTTCCGTCGCGATTTTTTCCGCGTTGCGTTTCGGCGTTCCTTTGAGCAGGCATTTCGCCAGCAATTGCGTAATGCCATTATTTTCAATCGTCTCGGCCAGGACGCCGCCTTGAAACACCGCGCGAAATTCCACGAACGGCAAACGCGAATCCTCTTTCACGAGCAATTTCAAACCGTTCGGCAATTCAATTTTTTTAATCGGACGGTCCACGTTCGATTCCACTTCCGATTTTAACTTCGGCGTCGCGCCTTCGGGCAGCAGCGCGTAAAGCGTGCGATTTTCCGGCGTCAGATATTCGCGGGCGACGCGCTGGACATCCGTGTGCGAAACATTTTTGACTGCGGCCAAATATCTTTCGGAGAAATTCAAATCATTCGCCACCAGCCAATTGCCGCCAAGATTTTGCGCCTGCCCTTCCATTGTCTTGCGCGCGGACAAACTTGCGGAAATAAATTGCTTCACTGCCTTTTGCACTTCGTTCGTGGAAACGGAAAGCGATTTTATTTTTTCAATTTCGGCAAGCATCGCGTCGCGCGCGGCGGAAAATTTATCACCGTCAACAATTGCGCTCATGCCGAACACGCCCGGCAAACCCGGACTGTAAGTCCACGCGTCAACGTGATGAACCAAACCTTGCCGCTCGCGAACTTGTTGAAACAATCGCGAACTGCGACCGGCGCCGAGCAAAACCGAAAGCACGTCGAGCACCGGCACGTCGGGATGCCGTAATTCAGGAATGTGCCACGCGAAATGCATGTGGCCGAGTTCGACCGCAGCTTCCTCGATGATTTCGCGCGCTGCCGTTTGTTTCGGTTCAAGCGGCAAAATGGATGGCGGCATCGCCTTTGATTTTGTCTTGGCGTAAGACTCTTTGATTTGCGCGATAACTTCCGAATTTTTCACGTCGCCAGCAACGACGTAGAAGCAATTATTCGGCGCATATTTCTCGTGATAATAATTGCGGATGTCGTCCGGCTTCAACTCGTTGAAAATATCGGGATAACCGATAATCGTGAAACGATACGGACTGCGCGTGTATGCGACTTCAAATAATCTTCGGCTCGCGCGACGGCCGGGGTCGTCCTGACACATGTCCATTTCGCGGCGAATCACGTCCATTTCTTTAGCCAAATCATCCGGCGGCAGCGACGCGTGCTGCATGATGTCGCATAAAATATCAATTGCGACGCGCGCGCCGGTGTTCGGCACGTCAATGTGATACACCGTGCGGTCGAAACTCGTATAGGCGTTCATGTAACCGCCCGCTTCCTGAACTTCCTGGTCAATGCGGCTGCCGGGACGTGTCGTCGTGCCTTTAAACAACATGTGTTCGAGCACGTGCGAAAGACCGGCGCCGAGCCAGCGGCCTTCGTGAATGCTGCCGCTCATCGCCCACGCCTGCGCACTGACGACCGGCGCGCTGTGATCTTCGCGCACGATGACGACGAGGCCGTTTTCTAAAGTCGTCAATATGACGCCCGGTGGAGCAGATGGAATTTCAATCGCAGAATGTTTTGTCATGTCAAATCAGTCGAGCAAAGGTATTCAGAAATACGCTTTGAGCAATTTAATTTGCCGGGGAATTATCTTTTCGCCGCCCAACGGATGCTTTGCGCGACGAATTGGCGGAAGTTCGGGTCGTCATAACAATCGTGGCCGAGAATGGTGCCAACGATGCGCGAATTTTTTTCCGTGCGATACCACGCGAGCCATTCATCGCCGGATTTCAGGAGCGGCTTCGAATTCCCTGCCATATTCATGTTAAGATACAATTCGTTGGTCAGGACAAAATCCTTCATGCCCGCGGTCACCGGATGTTTCGTGACGACGGTCACAGGAATCGGAACTTTGCTTTTGTAAGTAGATTCGGTGACGCCGTTGGTGACTTCCTCGTTCCAATAAATATATCTGCCGCCGGCGATGCGCCCGAATTCCGACCACAACGGATACGCAAGATACGCGTGATGCAGCACCACGACGCCAATGCCTTTGTCGAACAATTTCAGGAAACGCTTTTTCTCGATTTCGGTGATGTTCGTCGGCGCATCGTAAAGGACGACGACGTCAAACGAGTAAAGGTCTGGGCGGTCATAACCTTCTGCGGCTTTGATTTGTTTGTCGGCGGTGAACGTGATTTCTGGATTGTCCGAAAACATTTTGAAGAATTTCGCGGCGTTGAAGCCGTGACCGCCGGTTAGGACGAGAACTTTATTTTTTTTATCGGCGCGATGTTGCGGCGCAGCGCAGCCGACAATTGTTGCCAGCAGCAAAATGCAGAACAGATAAATTCTGTTCATTCGGTTAATTTTGTTTCCGATTTCAATTTCCCTTCCGGCCAGAAAGGTTTCTGAAATGCTTCGGTGAAATCGTAACCGTTTTGGAAATCGTCGCGCGAATCTTTGTCGGTCTTCGCGAGCAAACCGATTTCCACCATATTGAAAACGATGTCGCCGAAGTCGCGGCAATTCTTCACGCCCCATTCTTCAAAAAGCGTCGTGGTCATCGGGCCGAATTGTTGCAGCGCCAATTGCTTGATGCCGTTGAGCAATTCCTGCCCGGTCACGTGGCGCACTTGTCCGCGATTTTCTTTGAGAACTTGTTTCTGCGTGAAATCCAGCGCCTCGCGCACAAACAAATAGGCGTCGCGATGAAAGCGCGCATCCCTGGCCAGAATATTTTCCAGCGTGGCGTCGAAATTGACTTCTTGCATTTTAAGGTTTCGCTTGTTGAACCAGCGGCGTTGTCGGCGCATGCGATTCGCGATAATATTTCACGAACCAGCCCGTCAGCAACAATCCCAAAACGATGCCCAGCACCAATTGCTCCTGCTTCGTCAGCTTGTTCACTGCCACAATGTAATAAAAAAAATTCCGCGCGCAATATCTGCTTCTACCGGGCAAATTTTTCAAATTTCCGAGTTTTCATTTGTAGCGATGCAAAATCTCTTTTATTCTTTCCATATAATCCATTTGTTTGCCATGCGGACTTTTGTTTTTTGCGCCGCAATTTTATTCGGCTTCACAGCCGCAGCCACCGCGGCTTCAACCAATTCCGATTGGTTCGCGCGAACGTGGCAAACCGAGGACGGCCTGCCCAACAATAACGTCAACAGCATCGCGCAAACTGCCGACGGATTTTTATGGGTCGCCACGCCCGTCGGACTGGCGCGTTTTGACGGAGTGACGTTCGACTATATTTCGCTCACCAATTTCGTCGGCCATTCCAATCGCGGCGTCACCACATTGCTCGCCGGTCGCGACGGCGGATTGCGATTACAAATGGACCGCGGCGCCCTTCTCGATTTCAACGGCAGCAACGCCATGACGCTCAATCTGACCAACACGCCGCTGGATTCGGCGGCGCAAACGATGATGGAAGGCGACGACGGAACGTTGTGGATTTCGTATGTAGGCGCGGCGATTTGTTTTTTGAAGGACGGTAAAATCACATTGATTTCGGGGCAAATGGGTTTGCCGTGGGCGTCTTTTAATTCCATCGCCAAAGATTCCAAAGGCCGCATCTGGCTCGCGCGCGCGGGCGAAGTTGGAATTTTCCGCAATGGAAAATTCCAAAAGCTCGCGCAACCGGGAAATTTATCCATTCGGCTGGCTGCCGCGCGCAACGGCGGCATTTGGATTTGTTCCGGCTCGCAATTGTTTCATTTCGACGAAGGCGCGCCGCTGAAAAAAGTCGGCGAATTGCCCGAGAACAACTCTGGCACCGAAGCGTCGGCCATGATTGAAGACCGTCGCGGCGGCATTTGGATTGGCACGACCTATAGCGGGCTGTTTCGTTTTGACGGTTCCGCTTTTGAAAAAATTCCCGTGTCGCATCCGGAAATTTCCAGTTTGCTCGAAGACAACGAAGGCAACATTTGGGTGGGCACGCACGGCGGCGGATTAAATCGCTTGCGCCCGTGCGCCATCCATTTGGAAACGACGCAAAGTGGTTTGCCCTTTGAATCCGTCCAATCGGTTTGCGAAGACAAAAGCGGCACGCTTTGGGCGGTGACAGAAAATGGTTTTCTCGCCCGCCGCAACGAGGACAGATGGCAGACGATTTCTACAAATTCCGGCTGGCCGGGCGGACATGCAACATGTGTGGCAACCGATGTTCGCGGCGGCATTTGGATTGGCACGCGCGATGCCCGCTTAATTCATCTGCAGGACGGCAAGTTCAACGTTTGGGACCACCAGCGCGGACTTCAGGTTTCTCCCGTCGCTTCGCTGATGGTTGCCAGCAATGGCGATGTGTGGCTCGGCGGAATAGGTCACATGTTGCAATTTTTTCACGCCGGAAAATTTACGACCGTGCCGCTGCACGAAAATACTCACACCGTTCGTTCCATCGCGCAAGATACGGCGGGGCAAATCTGGGTCGGCACATCGCGCGGCGTTTTATTACAAGTCAACGGCACGAACGCGATTGATAAAACTGAAAATGCCGATGAGGCAACAAAATCAATCCGCTGCCTTTATGCCGATGCCGGGGGAAGTTTGTGGATTGGCTACGCGGGTTATGGCCTTGGCCGGCTCAAAAACGGATATTTCAGCCAAATCACAAGCGACCGCGGATTGCCTGATAACCATATTTCGCAAATTGTTTCAGACGGCCACGGCTGGTTTTGGTTTGGCGGCGACCGGGGCATTTTCAAAGCGCGCGAATCGGAATTAATCGCCGCGATGGAAAATACAAACGTCCGCGTCAATTCCATCCATTATGGTCGCGGCGAAGGGTTGCCCGGATTGGAAGCAAATTTTGAATTCGCGCCAAAGACGTTGCGCAGTCGCGACGGTCGCCTTTGGTTCACCACGCAAAGCGGCTTCGTAATCATCAATCCGGAAACTTCCGAAAACAATTCCGGGCCGCCGTCCGTTTTTTTGAAACGCGTCGTCGTGGACGGAAAAGTTGTCGCGGCCTATGGCGGGCCGGTTCCACGGAGCGATACAATGGATTTAAGAAAATCCTCGCCGCTGGAATTGCCGCCGGGTCATCGCGAAATCAAATTTGAATTTACGGCGCTGAATTTTTCCGCGCCGGAAAATATTCGGTTGCAATATCGGCTGGACGGATTGGACAGCGGTTGGGTGGACGCCAATCCGGAACGCGTGGCGAATTTTTCGCGTTTGCCGGCGGGCAATTATCGTTTCCGCGTCCGCGCCAGCAGCGACGAAGGAACATGGAACGAGAACGGCGCGACCTTTGCGTTCACCGTAACACCGTTTCTGTGGCAACAATGGTGGTTTCAATCACTTGCGCTCTTTTTATTCGCCGCCGCCACGATTGTCGCGGTGCGATATATTTCGTTCCGGCGCTTGCGGCACAAATTGCAAATGCTCGAAGCGCAAGCGGCGCTCGACAAAGAGCGCGCCCGCATCGCGCGCGATTTGCACGACGATTTGGGAAGCCGGTTGACGGAAATTGTTTTGTTGAGCGATTTGATGTTTGACGACGCAAACCAGCCCAATCCGGCGGCGCATCGCGTTTCGGAAACGGCGCGCGAAGTCATCAAGTCGCTGGATGAAACGGTTTGGGCGGTAAATCCGCGCAACGACACGCTGCCGCATTTGATGGATTATATTGGGCAATTCGCGGTTGGATTTTTGCGCACGGCAAGAATTGATTGCCACGCCGACGTGCCGATTCATGTGCCGAAAAAAAATGTTTCAACGGAAGTGCGTCATAATTTATTTCTCGTCGTCAAAGAAGCGCTGAACAATATCGTGAGCCATGCGAACGCGACGGAAGCGTGGTTGAAGATTTCGACCGACGAACGCGCGGTTGGCATCATAATTGAAGACAACGGGCATGGATTTGAGAATGCGCCAAACAACGGAACTGCCGATGGCTTGCGCAACATGCGCCAGCGCATTGAAGAAATCGGCGGCAAATTTGATTTGCAAAGCAAGACGGCGAAGGGCACATGCATTGCCATCACCGTGCCATTGGAAAATAAAAAATAGCGCTACCTTAAAATTATGCCCATCACTGTTTCCATCATCGAAGACAACCAGAAAACGCGCGACGCGCTGGCCATGCGCGTAAATCGCGCGCCGTCATTGCGCTGTTTGAACACTTATGCCAATGCAGAATTGGCGTTGAAAGGAATTCCTGCCGAAAAACCGGACGTGCTTCTGGCGGACATTAATTTGCCGGGCATGAGCGGCATCGAATGTGTGGCAAAATTAAAAGAGCAATTGCCCGGGCTGGCAATTTTAATGATTACAACTTACGAGGAGGCGGAATTGATTTTCAATTCATTGCGCGCGGGCGCTAAAGGTTATTTGCTGAAAAATGCGCCGCCAGAGGAATTGGTGCAGGCAATTGAACAAGTTCATGCCGGTGGCGCGCCGATGTCCATGCAAATCGCGCGCAAAGTCGTGGACCATTTTTATCAGCAGCAACCGTCGTCAGAAGTGGAGCAATTGAGCAAACGCGAAGAGGAAGTGTTGACGTTGCTGGCTCAAGGCCGCCTCTACAAGGAAATTGCCGGGAAGCTCGATATCAGCATGGCGACGGTGCGGACTTACATTCAGCGCATCTACGAAAAACTGCACGTGCAATCGCGCACGGAAGCCGCGGTAAAATTTTTGAAGCGGGATTAATTTGCGCGGTGTCGGATGAACATCTGACATGAAATAAAAAGCTGGAGGTGTTAAAAAGTTACAACGCCAAGAGTTCATGCCGCGCAATCATTTTGTGCCTTTCGCTAATCTCAAGGCGAACTAAAACATAAAAATGAAATCCATGATACTCCCAAAATCCATGTCCGGCATCATTGCTGTTTCGGCGCCGCAGAAGTTATTCAAAAAACTGCTCCCCTTCACTGCAACGGCGCTTTTCATTTGCGCTGGCGTCGCCATCTTGACGGCCAATGCTGCTATCGCATCACAGGGCACGCAGCCAATGCTTTACACCGTGCCTAATAACACATTCATCGAAAATCCGTCCGGCGACAGCACGGTTGCGGTCAACGACACATCCGGTTCCATTTCAACGCTCCAGACTTCAATCAACAATGCCCGCAGTGCGCATCCCAGTTCAATTCTCATCGTTACCCTCAAGAGCAATGCTACCTATTCGGTCAGCAGCGCCGGCCTGACGCTCGGTTCCGACGAATGTCTAATTGGCAGCGGCGCCACCATTAAGGCCTCAAGTTCGTCTGTCACGGTGCCATTGATTATGTTTTCGTCCGGCGACCAGAATGACTCCG
>JAJPKI010000151.1 GCA_021323835.1 Verrucomicrobiota bacterium
GAAATTCAGCGACCGAAAGGCGCTGGACGGCCCTGCTACGAGGCCGAAAACTCCGCTTGCCGTGGAGAATGGCGTCGGGAAACCGGCAGCCTCCGAAAGGATGCGCGCCTAATGTCGGTGCGGGAAAGAGAGAGTGGCGAACTCCCATCCCCGATTTGTCCCGGTTTGACCGAAAGGTTGAACCGGGACTTATTGTTTTCCGGCGCGAAGAAAAATTTTCCTTGCTCCTTCGATTTTTTCGGCGCAATTTGGCATTCCGAGTTTAACCAAAGAGAAAAATTTATGGGACGCATCTACAATAACATCGTCGAAACGGTCGGGCGCACGCCGCTCGTCAAATTGAACAAAGTCACCGCCGGATTGCCGGCCACCATTTTGCTCAAATGCGAATTTTTCAATCCGCTTTCAAGCGTCAAAGACCGCATCGGCATGGCGATGATTGAAGACGCCGAGAAACGCGGCGTTTTGAAAAAGGACACCATCATCATCGAGCCGACTTCCGGCAACACAGGAATCGCGCTCGCATTTGTCGCGGCGGCGAAAGGCTACAAATTAATTTTAACGATGCCTGAAACGATGTCGCTCGAACGCCGCACGCTTTTGGCGATGCTCGGCGCAAAATTGGTTTTGACACCCGGCGCCGAAGGAATGAAAGGTGCAATTGCCCGCGCGGAAGCATTGGCGAAAGAAACTCCAAACTCTTGGATTCCGCAGCAATTTGAAAATCAGGCGAACGTGGAAATTCACAAGAAGACGACTGCCGAAGAAATTTGGGCGGACACGGATGGTAAAGTGGACATTTTGGTCGCGGGCGTCGGCACGGGCGGCACGATTACCGGCTGTGTCGAAGTCATCAAGCCGCGCAAGCCGTCATTTGTCGCTATCACGGTTGACCCGAAAGATTCCCCGGTAATTTCGCAAACACTCGCCGGCCAGCCGGTCAAACCCGGTCCGCATAAAATTCAAGGACTCGGTGCGGGTTTCATTCCAAAAAATTTACATTTGAAAGATTCTGCCGGGAATTTGCAAATAACAGAATCCATTCAGGTTTCCAACGACGACGCCTTTGCGATGGCGCGCCGGCTCGCGAAGGAAGAAGGAATTTTGTGCGGCATTTCCTCCGGCGCAAATGTCGTCGCGGCAATTGAAGTCGCCAAACGTCCTGAAAACAAAGGCAAGCTCATCGTGACGATTGCGCCGTCCACGGGCGAACGTTATTTGAGCACACCGCTCGCCGCCGAAGCGCGCGCGGAAGTGGGTGGTTAATTCATCGCAAAATGGATGCGATTTTTAAAACTTTTTCGCTAGGTTTTTTGCTTCGCAGCGTCTTTGCGGGTGTTTTTTTTGTCATTGCGTATTGTGTAGCGTCAACAATTCAAATTGATTCTAACGACATTTTTAAAGTTGGACTTCCATTTGCCTTAATTGCTGGAGTAATTGTTTATGGAATACACCGTTCGTTACTTTACCCGTTGATTGAATGGCCCCTTAATTCTGAATGGGCAGAAGAAGCCAGAAGGACATGTATGCCTTTAATAAGCAAGCGTGCCATTAAAGGATTGGTTGGAAGATGGGATCGTAGAGCAGAAGGAGGTCGGCAAAGAATTTACCGCCAAGAACAAATAATGGCATGGGCGGATTTCATTCATCTACAATACACCGCAGCTTGGTGCGTTGTTTTTGGTTTTTTTCTGGGTCAACTTGTCAATCAAACGGAAAATCCAAACAAATCAATTTTATGGTTCGCCTTGTTATTTTTTGTCGCTGCCATTGTGGCTAATTGGAGAGCGCTTTCAGTGGAAGAAAAATGGCCTGAAATTAAAGAAGAAAAAAAAGATGAGCCAAGTTGTTTGTTACGCGAATTTAGTAAAAAATAGTTGTTGCGCTTTGCCGCGATTCAGCGTAGTTAATGCGGGTCGAAGGTTTTAAGAGTTCCGTTTTACGGAGCCTTTCCCAAGTTCGAAATTCACATTGTTCGGGGCATTCCGACCTTCGCGCTTACAAATTATGAGCAGTTCTGAAAACAACGGCGATAAAACGTCGAATTACGGTTCCGGCTATCTGGAAATTTCCGAAAAAGGTTTCGGCTTTTTGCGGACGGCGGCGAACCATTATCATCCCAAGCCGACAGATATTTTCGTCACGCCCGACACCATCCGCCGCAGCTTTTTGCGCGAAGGCAGTTTTATCGAAGGCCCGACTCAGCCGCCGCATCGCGGCACCAGCCCGCAACTCAAAGCCGTTGACAAAGTCAACGACATGAAGTTTGAAGACTACACGAAAGCTGTCCGCTTCGAAAATTTCACAACAATTGACCCGATTGAAAAATTTGATTTGGAAACTGCGCCGGATTTGATTGAAACGCGCGTGATTGATTTGGTCACGCCGATTGGCAAAGGAACTCGTGGGTTAATTGTCGCGCCGCCGCGCACGGGCAAGACGACCATCCTCAAACAAATTTGCAACGCCATCACCGAAAATCATCCCGACGTCGTCGCGCTTGTGCTGCTGATTGACGAACGTCCCGAAGAAGTCACCGATTTTCAACGCTCGGTGAAAGCCGAAGTCGTCGCGTCTTCAAACGACATGGATTTGGAAACGCACGTGCGCTTGTCGCGTTTCACAATTGAACGTTGCCGTCGCATGGTTGAATCCGGCAAAGACGTTTTCGTGCTGATGGATTCGCTCACGCGCATTGCTCGCGCTTACAATTCTGTTCACGGCGGCAGCGGCCGCACGATGACCGGCGGCGTGGACGCGCGCGCTTTGGAAATTCCGCGCAAGATGTTCGCCTCCGCGCGCAAAATTGAAAACGGCGGCTCGTTGACCATCATCGCCACGGCGTTGATTGACACCGGTTCGCGCATGGACGAATTGATTTTTCAGGAATTCAAAGGCACGGGCAACATGGAATTGATTCTCGACCGCAAACTTTCCGACCGCCGGTTGTATCCCGCGATTAACATTCCCGGCAGCGGCACGCGCAAAGAGGAAAAATTATTTCCAGCGAAACAAATCGAAGCCATCCGCAAATTGCGCCGCACGATGGTTGACCTCAATCCCATCGAAGCAATGGAAACGCTCACCGCCGCGCTCAAAAAGCACAAGACCAACGACGAATTGCTCGCCAAGTTGGAAAAAGGCTCATAAAATACAGCTGCGCGTTGACAATTGTAGGGTTGGCTGGCAGCTTTAAACTATGACAGTTTTATCCACAACTGAAGCCGGCGCGAAATTGCAGTCGGTTTTGGATGACGCCGCTTCTTCGCATGAACCAGTGCAAATCAAAGGCAAGAATGGTAATGGCATCTTGGTTGCCGAGGAAGACTGGCGGGCTATTCAGGAAACTCTTTATTTATTGAGTATGCCGGGCATGCGTGAATCTATTCGGGAAGGCCTTGCCACACCGTTATCAGAGTGTTCTAAATTTTCTTCTTGAAGCTGTAATCAGTTAGACATAATTTGTCTTGACTGTTAGACATTAAATGTCTAACGTATTC
>JAJPKI010000175.1 GCA_021323835.1 Verrucomicrobiota bacterium
CAAAATAAAACACGTTCGTCGCCGGATAATTCAATCCTTCGCGGTCACAAATCGTGATGAGTTGTTGGTTCGCGCGCGAATGGTCGCGAATCATTTGCTGTCCAAACGCTTTCACGTCCGGATTTTGGCTTCGCTCTTGCGCTAATTTTCCGAGCGCCACTTCTTTATCGCCGCCCCAAACTGCGTCCGAAACAAAATCCTGCGCCGTCATCGGCCCGGAAATTGCCGCTGATGGAGCCGGTGCTTGAGCCGAGACATTATAATCTGCGGCGAACGCTGTCGTGGCCAGCGAAACGCCCGCTGCAAAAATCAAACTATTCAACATTTTCATAAATCACCCTTTCTTTTTTTAAAATAATTTCAGCGCAAATCATGCCAGCATTAAAAATGATTTTTATGCGGACATTTAGGCCAAAAATTGGAAATCTCATGTGCGAAATGCAAAAAGGCTTTCCGCCTCGTTGCGCTTTGCAGAAAATTAAACAGTGAAATCCGTTGCCATCATCGGAGCCGGCATCACCGGATTGACCGCGGCGTTTTATTTAAAACGTCATGGAATTCCCGTCACACTTTTCGAAGCCGGCAATCGCGTCGGCGGCGTGATTCGCTCGCAACGGCAAAATGGATTTCTCGCAGAATCGGGACCCAATACGATTTTGGAAACGTCGCCGAAAATTTCGCAATTGATTTCCGATTTAAATTTGGAACCGCGCCGCATTTACACAAATCCAAATGCAAAAAAAAGATTTCTTGTCCGCGACAAACAGCCAATCGCAATGCCGACGTCGCCGATTGGATTTCTCACGGCGAAAATTTTTTCTGCGCGCGCGAAATTGGCCGTGCTGCGCGAGCCCTTTGTTTTGGCAAAAAAAAATGACGCCGACGAAAGCGTCGCTGATTTTGTCACGCGACGATTGAACCGCGAATTTTTGGAACGCGCAATTGACCCGCTTGTCGCCGGCATTTACGCCGGCAATCCGGAAAAGCTTTCCATTCGACACGCGCTGCCGAAATTGTTCGAGCAGGAAAAAAAATACGGCTCGCTGATTCGCGGGCAAATTTTTGGCGCGCGGGAACGAAAACGTCGCGGCGAAATCGCGCGTAGTAAAGCTAAAATGTTTTCATTCGACGAAGGGCTGCAAGTTTTGCCGGATGCGCTGGCGGCGAATCTCGGCGATTCGCTGAAATTAAATTCGGCCGTCACAAGAATTTCAAAAACTGAAAATGGCTGGCGCACTTCAACTGCAAATGGCGAATCAGAATTTGGCGCAGTCGTTTATTGTGGCACGGCGCACAAATTGGTGGAATTGAAAATCGAATCGCCGGCGCAAATTGATTTCTCGCAATTTTCTGAAATCCGCTACGCGCCAGTTGCGAGCATCGTTTTGGGATTTCGTCGCGAAGATGTGACGCACGGGCTCGACGGATTTGGAATGTTGATTCCCAAAATTGAAAATTTCAAAATTCTCGGGACCATTTTTTCGTCATCGTTATTTCCAAATCGCGCGCCGGGAAATTGCGTCATGCTTACGACTTACATCGGCGGCGAGCGTCGGCCTGAATTGACTTTGAAATCACCGGATGAATTGATTTCCATCACGCGTGAGGATTTGCAGCAATTACTCGGCATTTACGGCACGCCGATTTTCTCGCACGTTGCCATTTATCAAAAAGCAATTCCGCAATACAATGTCGGCTACGGTAAATTCAAAGAAGCGATGAACGAAATCGAATCCAAAGCTGCTGGATTTTTCTTTGCCGGCCATTATCGCGACGGCGTTTCGCTTGGCGATTCAATCGTTTCCGGCTGCAAGATTGTTGAACGCGCGGAAAATTTTCTGAATTCAAAATGAGCAAAGGCGTTTTATTGGTCAATTTGGGGTCGCCGGATTCAACCGCGATTTCCGACGTGCGGCGTTACCTGAATGAATTTCTGATGGACGCTCGCGTAATTGATGCGCCGTGGCTCGTGCGACGATTTGTTGTTGGAATAATTTTGCTCAATCGTCCAAAGGAAACGGCGCATGCTTACGAAAAAATTTGGACGCCAAAAGGCTCGCCGCTGATTGTTTCCAGTCGCAGCGTGCAAAAAAAATTGCAGGAACGCGTGCAACCGCCGGTGGAATTGGCGATGCGCTATCAAAATCCTTCAATTGAAAGTGCGATTAAAAATCTGGCGGCAAAAAAAGTGGACGATTTGCTGTTGATTCCGATGTTTCCGCATTATGCGATGTCAAGTTACGAGACGGCTGTGGCGCGCGTGCAAAAAATTGAAAAAAAATTCGCGCCACAAATGAAAATTGCCGTGCAGCTGCCATATTTCGAAATGCCCGAATACATTTTGGCGCTCGTCGCGAGCGCAAAAGATTTTTTGGAAACGGGCTACGACCATTTGCTGTTCAGTTTTCACGGAATTCCCGAACGCCATCTGCACAAATCCGACCCGACGCATACGCATTGTCTGAAATCGGAAAATTGCTGCGACGGTTCGAGTCCCGTTCACGCCACTTGTTATCGTGCGCAATGTTTCAGAACCGTTGCGGCATTTGTTCGCGAAGCGAAAATTCCGGCGGGGAAATTTTCAATTTCATTTCAATCGCGTCTCGGCAAGGACCCGTGGCTGAAGCCTTACACGGATTTGGAACTGGCGGAATTGCCAAAGCGCGGTGTAAAAAAACTTTTCGTCATTTGTCCGGCGTTCGTTTCGGATTGTCTGGAAACGCTGGAAGAAATTGCCATGCGCGGCAAAGAAACTTTTTTATCTGCCGGCGGAAAAGAGTTCGCGCAAATTCCGTGTTTGAATGAGCATCCGCTATGGCTCGCGGCGCTGGAAAAAATGGCGAATGATTTCTGAATTTAGCGTCGCGTGCGCGGCGTGGAAGTTAATTTCATTTTCACCGTATCGGCAAAGCGTGCGAAAAATCCTTTTTTCTTTTTCGGCGCCACCACACCCACAATCGGCTCGCATTTATTACTGCAAGACGGACAAAGAAATAGCGGCGCTCCGCCTTTAATGCGCATGATACGGACACAGTAATTACACATTACGTCTTTGCAATGCGTGCAGCGATACGTCGCGGGCTCAGTGGAATGTCGCGAGCACGCAATGGCGCCGCCTTCGAGTGTCGCGGGACCTTTCGGACGTTCGCGTTCGTATTTCGGGATGGCGACATTGACTTCAGTGGATTCTACAAACAAATCCACGTCGCCTAATCGCACTTCCTGTCCGCGCGTCAGCCACGCTTCGGTAATTTGGTCGCCGTTGAGAAACGTGCCGTTCGTCGAATTGGAATCGCGCAACAGCACGCCGTCGGCGGAAACAATGATTTCACAGTGAATGCTGGAAACGGACGGATGATGAATCGTAAAATCGCAATTCGGGTCGCGGCCGACACGATTGATGCCCAGACGCAAATCGAACGTCCGGTTTTCCAGTCCCGCCGTTTTGATGAGTAGTCTGGCCATACAACGGCAAATTTTCTGAATCGCTTAACAGCTTGCCGAAAAAGCAATAAATGTCGAGGAAAATTAGCGCAACGGATTTTTTGCAAATGCAAATTCTTCGACAGCTTTTCCGCCAATCAAATGTTCCTGAATAATGCGTTCCAAAACTTCCGGCGCGCAACTGTGATACCAAACGCCTTCCGGATAAACCACAGCAATCGGCCCGCGCGTGCAAATGCGGAGACAATTCGCCTTTGTGCGATAAACCAGCGGATTCGGACCGACTAAATTCAATTCCGTCAGCCGCCGTTTTAAGAATTCCCATGCTTCCAGCGATTTTTCACGCGGACAACATTTCGGCTCCGTTGCGTCCGTGCAAAGAAAAATGTGGCGGCGAAATTTTTCGACGCCGTAAGTTTCAGCGGCTTTTTGCAATTCTTCGTTCATTTCCTCGCGTGAAAATGCGCCAAACCAATGACACCCGCAACGGCAATCATCGCGCCGACCAATGAGCGAATGCCAATTTTTTCCTTTTCCACAATCCGCGTCATCGGCAATAAAATCAGCGGCGTGGTGGCGACGACGGTCATGACGATGCCGGTCGGCGTTTTTTCGAGCGCCCATTGCACGCACGTGACGCCGAACGTTTGTCCGGCCAAACTGTTTCCCAAAACCCACGGCCAAATGCGCTTCCATTTCTCGCGCGAAACATGCAGCGTTTTTTCTTCCAGCAATCCGCCGTGCGCGTGCGCCGATTTCCATTTGGCCGCCAGTAAAATAATTGCCGGAATAAAAAATCCGCCCAGCATCCGCTGAAAACCGGTCGTGCCCGGGTCAAGATGCTCACCGTTCGCGTGCAAAACCGCGTAGCCTTTGCGCGCCAGCACCGCGCCGAACGCGCTGAACAATCCGGCGAGAATTGTGAATGCAATCCCGATTTGCAATTGTCGCGCGGGAATTTTTGCGTGGTCGCGCGGCGCGAGCGCGAGCGCGACGCCGATTAAAATTGTTCCGATGCATGAGTATTCGGCGACTCGCAATGTTGTTCCGAGCCAAAGCCATTCAATCAAAATGGCGAACAGCGGAATAAAACATTGCGTAAGCAGCACGGCACGACGGCTGCCGAGTCGGGGTAACGCTTGAAAATATGCAGTGTCGCCAAGGCCGATTCCGAAAAGTCCACTCGCGACAAAAACAGGAAATGCCGCGCCTTCAACGCCGTTGCCGAAAATATTTGCCCAGAGCGCGAGGCAAAATGTGGCCATGCAAATGCGCCAGAAATTTGCTTCCGCGCCGCCGATTTGTTTGGAACTGCGATAGCCGCAAATCGCGGAAATGGCAAACAGCAATGCGGCTAGGAGCGCGGCGGCCATCAGGAAAATGTCCGCACGGTTTCCACGCGCGTAATCAGCCAGTCGCGCCCGATTTTTTGAAACGAAAATTTCATTGGCTGAATGATTTCGTCGGCATCGCGCGAGCTTTTGGCTTTCACCGTCGCGGTGGCCGTCGCGGATTTTTTGTCGGCGGCGACGCTGACGCTTGCGTCCAAAATTTCCACGCTCAAGCTTTTCAATTCCATGTGCGCGCCGGCGGCGGCTTGAGTGATTTCGCTTTGGCCAATAAATGAATGCTGCTCGCGCTCGGGAACGTCAATGTTCACTTCGACGTTCGTGCTGAAAAAATCGGCGAGCGTTTCGGCGCGATTGGCAATGATGAGCGGATTTTCGTTTTCGCTAAATGAGGCGTCGCGCGCCACCTTGTTCAATTGCCGCATAATAATTTTTTCCGGCGATGGAAATAAAGTTGTCCAAAGCCAAAACGCCGCGCCGACAATCGCAACGGCAAAAATAATTTGCCATGCGATTTTCACAGCAAAGCCTTTCCGAGAATTTGACTGCGGTTCACTCTCCCTTTTTCGTGCAATTCTTGCGCCATTTCACGATTGTCGCCAACGACATAATATTGGTCGGACCCCAATTTAATCGGCTCTATGTTCCAATCGCAGATAGTTTTCAGCTCATAAGGCTCGTCAAGAATTTTGCCGTTGATAAATGCGCGGCCGTTGCGGAATTGAATGGTTTCGCCGGGCAAACCGACGATGCGCTTGAAATACATGACGTTCGGCAATTTTTTTGCTGTATGAAAATCCGCGCCTTCGGAAGTCGCACGCGCATCTTGAGGAGTTATGCGCACGGCCACGACGTCGCCGCGCTGCGGTTCGTGGCGCAAATAGGCAAGGTGATTGATGATGTTGATTTCGCGGTCGTGATAAGTCGGCAGCATGCTGATGCCCTCGACGCGAATCGGCGTCAAAATAAATTCCCATACAACGATGATGATTGCCGCCCAAATTGCCGCGCGCAACAACGTCACGCGCCAATCGCGCCCGAAAATCGCGGTGCGAATCAACGAGCGTGAATTGGCATTGTTATTTTGCGTTTGAATGGCCAAACCGTAGCGCAAAGCGCGAGCAATTACAAATTTTCGTAATAGTCATCGTCGGCAACGCCTTCGCCTTCGACCTCCACGCCGCTTTCCGCGAGAATTTTTGCAATATCCGGCGCGACCCACTGCTTTTTATGTTTTCGCGCGATGGGTTTGATGCGGTATCGGCCTTGCAAATCCTTTTCGAGAATCGCCCGTTCTTCCATGCGCTGCAAAACGGGCTTGGCCCAATTCGGGTCTTCATGGAATTTCCTTTTGCTGCCGGCGCGACGGCAAATTTCCATCGCCGCCGTGAAATCACCGGCGCGGGTTTTCAGAAATTGAAAAATTTCGCGTTCGTCTGCGTCCATGATTAAAAGTTTGCAGGAAAAATTATTAGCGTCGAGGAATTAAATTTGTTCAGCCGTATTTCATGCAAAGAAAAATCAACAGCGGGAACATTGTCAGAAAGAACCATCCTGTGAGTGAAATAACGATTGAAGAGGTTTTTTCATCAATGTAATTTTGCAGCCCAAAAAATCCCGTGTAGTTTCCTATTGGTTCGGGAAACCAGATAAATAACAGTGGAAATAGCAAACCGATGAAAGCATAAACAACAGCAGGCGCTCTTTCGTGTCCATAAAACAACAAAGCGATGATGTAACCGAGGGTAACTGCGAGGCTTAAAACTTTACTCCAATTGATATTCACACAATCAAAGTTTCGCTGAAATCATTTGCTCCAGCTTCATGGCATCGGCGTTAAACAAGCGAATTCCTTCGGCCAATTTTTCCGTGGCCATTGCATTTTCATTGAACAGCCAGCGGAATTGTTTTTCGTTGAGAGAAACTTTCTCAATCTTTGCATCGCGCGCATCGGGATTCAATTTGCGCGTCACTGGCGCATCGCTCTTTTGCAGTTCGCCGAGCAGATTCGGGCTAATCGTCAGCAAATCGCAGCCGGCCAATTCCAAAACCTCGCCGACATTTCGGAAACTCGCGCCCATGACTTCGGTTTTGTAGCCGAATTTTTTGTAGTAGGCGTAAATTTCTTTGACCGACAAGACGCCCGGGTCTTCGGCGGGCGCAAAATCTTTTTTCTCCTTCGCTTTATACCAATCCATGATTCGCCCGACGAACGGCGAAATCAATTGCACCTTCGCTTCCGCGCACGCGACGGCTTGTGGAAATGAAAACAGCAGTGTCAAATTACAGTGGATGCCTTCGCGCTCCAAAATTTCCGCCGCTTTGATGCCTTCCCAGGTCGAGGCGATTTTCACGAGCACGCGCTCGCGGCCAATTCCATTTTTTTCGTAAAGCGAAATGAATTTTTTCGCTTTTGCAACGAGCGCATCCGTATCGAACGAAAGATTCGCGTCCGTTTCCGTCGAGACGCGGCCGGGAACAATTTTCAAAATCTCCAAACCGAATGCGACGAGCAACTCGTCCATGATATCGTGAACAGATTTGTTTTTGCCGCCGGCGAGAACTTTGTCCACGACGGATTTGTATTCTGGTTTTTCCACCGCTTTTAAAATCAGCGACGGATTTGTCGTCGCATCGCGCGGCGTGTATTGCTTGAGCACGCCGTAATCGCCGGTGTCGGCGACGACGACGGTAAATTTTTTCAGTTGGTCAAGCTGGTTCAATCCCGTTGACGCCGGTTTTTCCATTTGTGCCGCAGTGTTCATAAATTCATTTTAATTCGCCGACGCCGTTCTGCAAGTTACTTGCGCAAAAAACTCAATGTTTTTGACACAGCGCGCAATTGCCGCATAAACTGTGCGCTCGAATTTTTATGCCCACACATTATCTCGCTTGCGACCTCGGCGCGGACAGCGGCCGCCTGATTTTGGGAACGCTCGACAACGGAAAAATTTCCATCGAAGAATTGCATCGCTTTCCAAACGGCCCGGTCAAAACGAGCGGCGCATTGCATTGGAACGTTGACGCGCTGTTCAATGAATTGAAAAACGGCCTTAAAAAAGCCGCCGCGCGCAATCTGTCCATCGCCAGTATCAGCAGCGATTCGTGGGGCGTGGATTATGTTTTGATTGATGAACGCGGACTCATCATGCAGCCGGTGTGGTGCTACCGCGATTCGCGCACGGCCGTCGGCGCGGAAAATGTGAAAGCCAAAGTGGATTGGCCGACGATTTTTTCCGAGACGGGAATTCAATTCATGGCGCTCAACACGATTTATCAACTCGCCGCCGAACCGCCGGAACGGCTCGCCCGTGCCAAACAAATGCTGCTCATCGGCAACGCATTCAATTATTTCTGCTCCGGCGTGGCTAAAAATGAAATTTCCCTCGCCAGCACCACGCAACTTTACAATCCGCAAACCAAAACGTGGTCCAAGAAATTGCTCGACGCGCTGAAATTGCGCGAAGAAATGTTCGCGCCGATTTGTCCGAGTGGAACGAAGCTCGGCCCGATGAAAAAAAATCTCGCGACCGAAGTCGGCCTGCCGCAAATCGAAGTCGTCGCATCATGTTCACACGACACCGGCGCAGCCGTCGCTGCCGTTCCGGCGAGCGGGGAAAATTGGGCTTATTTAAGTTCCGGCACGTGGTCTCTCGTCGGCGTCGAATGGCCGAAGCCCGTCATCAACGACCAGGCGCGTTCGCTCGCGTTCACAAATGAAATCGGCTACGGCGATTCCGTCCGCCTGCTGAAAAATATCGTCGGCCTTTGGATTGTGCAGGAATGCAAACGTTCGTGGGAACGCGAAGGGAAAAAATATTCGTTCGCGCAACTTGAACAAATGGCCGCGTCCGCGCCGCCGTTCGTCTCGCTCATTAATCCCGACGACCCGCGTTTTGTCAGTCCCGACGATATGCCGAAAAAAATTGCTGCGTTTTGCGAAGACACCGGCCAGCCGGTTCCCGCAAATCATGGCGCGTATGTCCGCTGCATTTACGAAAGCCTTGCGCTCTTTTATCGCGCGACACTGCGCCGCCTCGAACGGCTCACCGGCAAAAAAATTGAGAAACTGCACATTGTCGGCGGCGGCAGTCAGGCAACGACACTCAATCAATTTGCCGCGAACGCTCTGAAAATCCCCGCGCTCGCCGGCCCGACCGAATGCACCGCGCTCGGAAATATCTTGATTCAGGCGATTGCGCTCGGCCATTTGCCGTCGCTCGCTGCCGCGCGCGAAGTGGTCCGCAATTCGTTTGAATTAAAAACATTTGAACCGCAAGACGCGGCGCAATGGGACGCCGCGGCTGCACGATTTGAAAAATTGTTGAGCTAGAAGTTTAGCGATTATTTCTTCGCCAAATTCTGCACGTATTTCTCGATGCGATTGCCCGCCTCAATCAATTGCTCGTAACTCGTCGCAAAGCATGCGCGGCAAAAACCTTTGCCGTTTTCGCCAAAAGCTGAGCCGGGGACAATCGCCACTTTTGTTTCTTGTAACAAGCCAATCGCAAAATCTTTTTCGTTCATTCCCGTTTTGGAAATATCCGGAAACGCATAGAACGAGCCGCGCGGCAGATGACATTTTAGACCGATTTCGTTGAACCGTCGCACAATAAAATCGCGGCGGCGATGATACTGGTCGCGCATTTTCTTCATCGCGTCCTCGCCGCGCACGAGTGCCTCGATGGCGCCTTCTTGCGCGATGATGGATGCGCACAGCATCGAGTATTGATGCACCTTCATCATCGCTTCGATGAGTGTTGCCGGGCCGCACGCATAACCGATGCGCCAGCCGGTCATCGCGAATGCTTTCGAAAATCCGTGCAGAAAAATCGTGCGTTCCTTCATGCCGGGAATGCTCGCGATACTCGTATGAACGCCTTCAAACGTCAGCTCGGAATAAATTTCATCGCTCAAGACGATTAAATCTTTTTCCACGGCGAATTTGGCAATCGCCTCAATCTGCGCACGGTCGCACGTGCCGCCGGTGGGATTACACGGCAAATTTAGCATCAACAATTTGCAGCCCGGCTGCCACGCGGCGCGAAGTGCGTCCACGGTGAGCGCAAAATTATCTTTCGCGAATGTCGGCACGGGCACGGCAATGCCGTGCGCGAGCACGATGCCCGGCATGTAGCTGACATAGCACGGCTGATGATACATCACCTTGTCGCCGGGATTGATGAGCGCGCGGCAGGCGAGGTCGAGAGCTTCGCTCACGCCGACGGTGATGAGAATTTCATTTTCCGGCGAATAACTGACGGAATAATTTTTCTCGACATATTTGCTGATGGCGCGGCGCAGTTCGATGAGGCCGAGGTTGGACGTGTAATGCGTCTTGCCCTTTTCGAGCGCGTAAATGCCCGCCTCGCGGATGTGCCAGGGCGTGTCGAAATCCGGTTCGCCGACGCCGAGCGAAATCGCGTCCTTCATTTTGGCGACGATGTCAAAAAAATCGCGGATGCCGGATTTCGGCAATCCGGCAACGTGCTTGGCGATGAATTTTGAATTGTCCATGAGTCAAAAGTTATCCGCAGATTTCACAGATGAACGCAGATTTATTTTTATCCGCGAAAATCCGCGCAATCTGCGGATTAAAATCAGGGTGCAACCTTGAGCCGCTCGTTTTCCTGCGCGGCATTTTCAATCAGGAAACCGTGCTCCTTGTAAGAGCGCAGCATGAAATGCGTGGCCGTCGAAAGCACGCCTTCGATGGTCGAAAGTTTTTCCGAAACGAACGCCGCCACTTTTTGCAGGCTCGCGCCGTTGACGATAATCATCAAATCGTAACCGCCGGACATGAGATAGCACGACTCGACTTCGTCGAAGCGCGCGATGCGGCCGGCCAAACGGTTGAAGCCGCCGCCGCGCTCGGGCGTCAGCCGCACTTCGATGACGGCGCGGACGACGCCTGAATCTTCCTGCGAAAGATTCAGGATGGGTCGCATGCCCAACAGCACGCCGTTTTTCTTCAGCGTGTCGAGCTCGCGATTGACGTCGGCTTCGGACAATTTGAGCACTTGCGCCATTTGCGCCGTGGTCAAGCTGCCGCCTTCGAGCAAAAGTTTAAGCACCGGATTCATAATGCGCGCAGTTTCTCAAAAATTCAGCGTAAAGCCATACTAAACTGGCTTGTCGGCACGATGACGGGCGAATTGCAAAAAACTAAAATTCTTTGTCTTATTTTTCATCCGGCGTGCATGTATAAGGTGGATGATGAATGACGACATGGAATTGGTGCGCGATTACGCCGCCAGCCAATCCGGGCAGGCCTTCGAGACGCTCGTCTCGCGCCACGTCGGGCTGGTCCATTCGGCGGCGGTGCGGCAGGTGCGCGACGAACATCTGGCCGAAGAAATCACGCAAACCGTTTTCATCATCCTCGCGCGCAAAGCCGGTTCGCTGAATCCAAAAACCATTTTGCCCGGCTGGTTATATCGCACCACGCGATTCGTTTCGTCCGCCGCATTTAAAATCCAGCGTCGCCGCGAACGCCGTGCACAGGAGGCGCACATGCAATCCATTGTTGAAGCTCAAACCGATTCCAATTGGGAAAACTTTTCTCCGCTGCTCGATGAAGCGATGGCCAAATTGCGCGAGCAGGACCGCGACGCCATTGTGCTGCGCTTTTTCCAGAACAAAAGTTTGCGCGACGTCGGCGCGGTGCTGGGCGTGGGCGAACATGCCGCGCAGAAACGTGTTGACCGCGCGCTGGAAAAATTGCGCGTCCTCTTTGGCAAACGCGGCGTTGATTCGACGGCCGCCGTCATCGCCGAAAACATTTCCGCCCACTCCGTTCAAACCGTGCCCGCACTGCTGATGAAATCTGTGACGGTCGCCGCCATCACCAAAGGCGCGACCGCTTCAACCTCAACCCTGGCTCTGTTGAAAGGCTCTATGAAATTGATGACCTGGTTAAAAATAAAATTCGCCATCGGCATCGCCGCCGCAGTTTTGGTAGCAACGACTGCGACGATTGCCCTTTCACAAAATTCAGCCAATTCGTCCGGCCAAGTCGCTCCGGCTAAACCAACCGCAACCGGCACACCGCCGACGATTTTTGTTGGGACCGCTTTTGTCAAAGCGCCAAGCCCCGAAGATGCCGATGCCATCATCAAAGATTATGCCGCCGCCCAATCTCCATCGGTCAGTTCCCCGATGTTTCGCAATCTCATCAAACAACACACCAACGCCGAATTGATAAGCGCGCCGCGAGTCGTGGGCATTGCCGGAGAACCGATAGAAATGTCAATTAGCAAACCCGTCGTGGTCAACGGAACAAACACGGACATTGGCGTCGTTTTGAAAGCCACTCCGTCGCTCTCGAACTCGTTCATCCATTTGAAATATGATTTTGAATTACGCGAATTGGTCACCAACAATCTTTCGCCGTCCATTCAGGTGATTGCCGACCAAAACGAAATCCAAATCACGAACCGACAAGGAGTATTCATGTTCACCAAACCGATTGCTGCCGGCAGCGAATCCATCGGGCAGAATCCGGCGGCGAAAGGCGAGACGCTTATTGTCCTTGGCAATGCCACCCGTGTAGCGACGCGCCTGCAAAAAATTATAAAGAAAGCGCCGTAGCGATTTTTGCAATCAGGTTGCAAAATCCACGTTGGGCACTTCTTTGACCGACGGCGGCACGCTGAAGAAATCGCCTTCGGATTTGAACCCGAACAGGTTCGCCACGAGGTTGCTTGGAAAGGTTTCGCATTTGTTGCGGTAGTCGCGCACGTTGCCGTTGTAAAACCGGCGCGCGGCCTGGATGCGGTCTTCGGTGTTCACCAATTCCTTTTGCAACTGGAGAAAATTCTGGTCGGCCTTGAGCTGCGGATAATTTTCCACGACGGCGAGCAATTGTTTCAGCGAATCCACGAGCTGCGTTTCATCGCGCGATTGGTCGGCCACGGCGCCGTTGTTGGCGGCGCAACGATTGCGCAATTCCGTGACGCGCTCCAGCACTTCGCGTTCGTGCGTGGCGTAACCTTTCACCGTCGAAACGAGATTGGGAATGAGGTCGTAACGGCGTTTCAATTCCACGTCCACGTCGCTCCACGATTCGCGGATGTAATTGCGCAGGGCGACGAG
>JAJPKI010000281.1 GCA_021323835.1 Verrucomicrobiota bacterium
AATCCGGCAAAGGCAATTGGTTTTACAATCGCAAGACCGGCCAGGCCGAGCGCGCGACGACGCAATACGAATATCCGCAAGGCAGCGCGTGCTTCATCCAGTCGGTCGAGGACAACATGGAAGACATCATGCGCCTCGCATCGAGTGAAGCGATGCTGTTCAAATACGGCTCGGGCACGGGCACGGATTTGTCGCCGCTGCGTTCGAGCAAAGAAAAATTAAGCGGCGGCGGACGCCCGAGCGGCCCGATGAGTTTTCTGAAAGTTTATGACCAGGTCGCCAACGTCGTGAAATCCGGCGGCAAAACGCGTCGCGCGGCGAAAATGAATACGCTCCGCGATTGGCACGGCGACATCGAAGAATTTATTGACGCGAAGCAAAAGGAAGAAAAGAAAGCATGGGCGTTGATTGAGCAAGGTTACGACGGCAGTTACAACGGCGACGCTTACGGCAGTGTGATGTATCAGAACGAAAATCTTTCCGTGCGCGCCAGCGATGAATTCATGACCGCCGCCCTTTCCGGCAAAGAATGGTGGACGCGTAGCATCACCAACGGCGGCAAGCCGCTCGAAAAGAAAGACGCGGCGAAATTGCTGATGAAAATTGCCGAAGGCACGCACATTTGCGGCGACCCCGGCATGCAATACGATGGCGCCATCCAGAAATGGCACACGTGCAAAGGCACCGAGCCGATTCACTCAACCAATCCGTGCAGCGAATATGTTTTCATCAACAATACCGCGTGCAATCTCGCGTCACTCAATTTGATGAAGTTCAAACGCGAAGACGGAAAATTTGATGTCGAACGTTTCAAAGCTGCCGTGCGCATTTATATCACCGCGCAAGAAATTCTCGTGGACAATGCAAGCTATCCCACGAAAGACATCGCGGAAAATTCTCACATCTTTCGCACGCTTGGACTTGGCTTTGCGAATCTCGGTTCGCTTTGCATGAGCTACGGCTTGCCTTACGACAGCGACGAAGGCCGCGCACTTGCCGGCGCGATCACTTCCATCATGACCGGTCACGCTTATGAGCAAAGTGCGGAAATTGCTGCGAACATCGGCGCATTTCCGGGTTATCGCGACGCCCGTTGCGCGCACGTTTCCAAGCCGCTGGCAAAGGACAACGTGGATTCGATGCTTGGCGTCATCAAATTGCATCGCGACGCTGTTGAAGAAATTCATCCGAGCGAAGAATTTGGTTATTTGAAAAATGAAGCGCGCAAAACCTGGGATGGCGCGCTTGCCAAAGGCCGTCAGCACGGCTATCGCAATGCGCAAGTCACCGTGCTCGCGCCGACGGGAACGATTGCCTTTTTGATGGATTGCGATACGACGGGCGTTGAACCCGACATCGCGCTCGTGAAATACAAATTGCTCGCCGGCGGCGGCATGTTGAAAATTGTCAACCGCGGCGTGCCGGATGCGTTGCGCCGGTTGAATTACAGCGAAGCGGAAATCAAAAATATCATCGCGCACATCGAAAAACACGACACGATTGAAGATGTCGAAGAAAATGGCGCAAAAATTTCCAGCGGGTTGAAGCCGGAACATTTGCCGATTTTCGATTGTGCATTCAAGCCTGCCAAAGGCAAGCGCAGCATTCATTATCTCGCGCACCTGAAAATGATGGCGGCGGCACAGCCGTTCATCAGCGGCGCAATTTCAAAAACCGTCAATATGCCGAGCGAATGCACGGTCGAAGAAGTTCGCGACACTTACATTCAGGCATGGAAAATGGGTTTGAAATGCGTGGCAATTTATCGCGACGGCTCGAAGCGCTCGCAGCCGCTCAACACGAAAAAGACCAATGAAGGCGGCGACAAATCCGTTCCGCAAAATTCCGCGCTCGAAAAACGCATTGCGGAATTGGAAGCGGAAGTTGCCAAGCTTCGCTCCGAAGCCGGCAAGCCATTGCGCCGCCGGTTGACCGACACGCGCACGGCCATCACACACAAATTCGACATCGCCGGTCACGAAGGTTATTTGACCGTCGGACTTTTTGAAGATGGCCAGCCGGGTGAATTATTCATCACGATGGCGAAGGAAGGCTCGACCATCGGCGGTTTGATGGATAGCATTGGCACGTTGACGAGTATGGCGTTTCAATACGGCGTGCCGTTGGAAACGTTGCTGAAAAAATTTGCGCATCAACGCTTCGAGCCGAGCGGTTTCACGAAAAATCCGGAAATCCGAAACGCGTCGTCCATCATTGATTACGTTTTCCGCTGGCTGGCGCTGCAATTTATTCCCGGCTATCGCGAAGCAGCCACTGGAAATCGTTCGCAGCCGGAATTGCAGATGCCCGGCCTTCTCGAAGAGATGAAAAAAAAAATAAACCGTCCAGTGCCTGAACTGGCAATCGCCGATGAGACGGACATTGTTGAATTGAAAACTGGAAATGGCCACGGCCATCGCGCATTGACGTTGACCTCGATGATTACCAATCAACAGGACGCGCCGACGTGTCCGAGTTGCGGTCACGTGGCCGTGCGCAACGGCGCGTGCTACAAATGTTTGAATTGCGGTGAGAGTTTAGGTTGCTCGTGAGCAACCGGGTCGGAGGAACAGGCCGGAGGATTAAATTCTCCGGCCTTTTAATTTTTCCGCGCTGGTTTATGCTGCGGCCATGAGCGACACCAATTTTCTCATGCGTGAAGACCCGTGGCGCATTTTCCGCATCATGGCCGAATTCGTGGATTCCTTCCAAACACTTTCACAAGTCGGCCCCGCCGTCACCATTTTTGGCTCCGCGCGAACAAAGCCAAGTGATAAATATTATCGCGCCGCGACTACCATCGGCAAAAAATTGGCGCAGCACAATCTCGCCGTCATTACCGGTGGCGGACCCGGAATTATGGAAGCTGCAAATAAAGGCGCGTCAAAGGCTGGCGGCAAATCCGTCGGCCTCAACATCGAATTGCCGAAGGAACAATTTGCGAATCCTTTTTCAAACATCCCGATTCATTTCCATTATTTTTTTGCGCGCAAAGTTTGCTTTGTGAAATACAGCCTCGGCTTCGTTTACATGCCGGGCGGCTTCGGCACGCTCGACGAATTGTTCGAAGTCCTCACGCTCGTGCAAACTGAGCGCATCCCGCAATTTCCGCTGATTCTTTTCGGCAGCGAATATTGGAACGGTCTTTTGAAATGGGCGAAGACACAAATGACCGCGCACAGTTTCATCAGCCCCGGCGACTTGGATTTGGTCAAAGTCACCGACGACGTGGATGAAGTGGTGAAAATCATTTTGGATTACGAACGTCACGCCGGCACGCCGGCGTTGCCGCAGGCATTTGCTTAAATGCGTCCGCTGATTCAAGAAATTCAAACGGCGCATACGCCCGATTCGCTCGTGGAGCAATTGCGCAGTTGCGAAGCGCGGAATTTAATTTTACTGCGAACGTCGTCGTTCGATTCGCCTTCGGCGCGTTATTCCTTTGTCGCAGCAAATCCATTTCTTGCTTTCAAATCGTTTGGCTCGTGCTGCGAAATCCATTCCCCCAACTTCCAACTTCCAACTTCCAACTTCCAAATCCATTTCGGAAATCCCTGGCATTTGCTCGACAGCCTGATGTCGCGATTTGAATTGCTCGATGAAATTGATTTGCCGTTTCCGCTCGGCGGCGCGTTTGGATATTTCGGCTACGATTTGAAGAATTTTTCCGAGCCAAAATTGCCGCGCCGCGCCGTGAACGATTTGGAATTGCCGGATTGCTGCGTCGGATTTTACGACAGCGTCGTTGTTTTTGACCATCAACTTGGAAAAGTTTTCGTCGTTTCAACCGGCTTAAATGCCGACGGTTCGCGCGATGAAAGTAAAGCGCGCGAGCAATTGGAATTTTGGGAAAATCAATTTTCGCGCAAAGACGCAAAGACGCAAAGCGAAGAAATTCCCTGCGCCTCCGCGCCTTTGCATGAGATTTCTTCAAATCTTTTGAGCGAAGAATTTATTTCCAAAGTTCAACGCGCGCAAAAATACATTTCTGCCGGCGACATTTATCAGGTCAACCTTTCGCAACGACTTTCGGCAGATTGCGAAATGTCCGGTTGGGAATTCTTTCAGAAATTAAATTCCATTTCGCCAGCGCCATTTTCCGCATTTTTCGATTGCGGCGATTTCCAGATTGCTTCGTCGTCGCCGGAACAATTTTTGCGCATGAGCGGCTCGCAGATTGTGACGCGACCCATCAAAGGCACGCGTCCGCGCGACAACGACGCCACACGCGATGCGCAGCTCGCTTACGAATTGCAAACGAGCACCAAGGAATTGGCCGAACTGGTGATGATTACCGACTTGCTGCGAAATGATTTGGGCAAAGTTTGCGAATTTGGTTCAGTGCAAGTGCCAGAACTGGCGAAACTGGAAAAATTCGCGCAAGTGCAGCATTTGGTTTCAACGATTGAAGGCCGATTGCGCCGCGACGTGACGCATTTTGCCGCACTGGCGTCATGTTTTCCCGGCGGCAGCATCACCGGCGCGCCGAAATTTCGCGCGAT
>JAJPKI010000268.1 GCA_021323835.1 Verrucomicrobiota bacterium
ATCGAAAAATTTTCTCTCAAGCCGGTTGCCGAAGCGTTGCAAAAATTGCTCGGTCGTCCAGTGCAATTTCTTAACGATTGCGTCGGCGCGGAAGTTGAAGCCGCGTGTGGATAAAGTCACCGACCTCGGCTGGACGTGGAGCACGAACGGCGTTCAGGCGGAACATTTGCAAACGGAAGAAGGCAAAAAATTGGTCGAACACATGCGCGTGGAATCGCTGCAAAGCTGTTCAGCTTGTCACAGATAAATGAATTCAAACGAAACAACTCCGGTAAGTGCGACTGGTCGCCGCTATTGGCGCAGCATGGACGAACTGGCGGACACGCCGGAGTTCAAGGAATGGCTGCATCGCGAATTTCCGAAAGGCGCGAGCGAATTCACTGATGACGTTTCGCGTCGGCATTTCCTGAAAATCATGTCGGCGTCGTTTGCGCTGGCCGGATTGGGATTGGCCGGAGCCGGATGTCGTCGTCCGGAAGAAAAATTGGAACCGTTCGGCCAGCAACCCGACGCGGATTACGTTTACGGCAAATCGGAATATTTTGCGACGGCGATGCCCACACGCACGGGCGCGATTCCGCTCGTCGTCAAATCTTACGAAGGCCGTCCGATAAAAATCGAAGGCAACTCGCTTTTCCCGGGCGGCAATGGCGGCACCGACCGTTATGCGCAGGCTTCGATTCTCAATCTTTACGACCCCGACCGCGCGCGGCATTTTAAACACGATGGGAAAATTGTTTCGCGCGATGAAGCGTTGAATTTCTTGAACGAGCTTTCGCAAAAATTTTCTGCGAATCAGGGTGAAGGTTTAGCGTTTTTGGCGGAAAGCGGCAATTCGCGTTCGCGTCGCCGGATGCGGGATGTCATCGAAAAGAAATTTCCGAAGGCGCGGTGGTTCACCTATGACGCGATTGATTCGGGCATTCATCAGCGCGCGGCAGCGCAGGCGTTCGGCGGACATTCAAAGAATCCGACTTATCCGGTCAATCCCGTTTTCCATTTCGACAAAGCGAAGGTGATTCTGTCGCTCGATTGCGATTTTCTCGGCGGTGAAGACGATTGCCACAATCATATTCAGAAATTTGTCGCCGGTCGCAAAGCGCAAGACGGCATGAGTCGGCTTTACAGCGTAGAATCATTGTTCACTTTGACCGGTGCGAGTGCGGACCATCGGTTGCGTGTCGTTGCAAGTTTGGTTGAAAAAATTGCGGCTGCTATCATGTGGGAAGTTGGACGCATCGTGGCGAATGAGATGTTCCATTCACTCCATTCAGCGGACACGAATGGAGGTTGGCCTACCGCGCAAATAGCAGGCGTTGATTCAAAATGGATTTTGGAATGCGCAAAAGATTTAGCGACTGCTGGAAAAAATGCTTTGGTCGTTGCCGGTCAGCGTCAGCCGATGGGAGTTCATTTGCTCGCGCACGCCATTAATTCTGTGCTCGGCGCGGCGGGCACTACTTTGACTTTGCATTCCGTTTGGGAACCTGCCGGTGATTTACAAAATCTCAACAATCCTATCTCAATTGATACACCGCCGCATCCTGTGCCTCCCGCACTTGCGGCAGATTTAAGAAATATCAATTCAAGTGATACGCTAATCGTTCTTGGTGGAAATCCGGCTTACAACCGACCGATGCTACCATTTGAGGTTGTTGAGCAGACGCAAACTAAAAGTATTCACAGGCCAACAATTATTCGGCTTGGCTATTACGAGGACGAGACTTTTGAATTTTGTAGTTGGCATTTTCCGGCGACGCATTATCTCGAATCGTGGGGCGACGCAACGACGAGCGATGGAACGCCTGTTCCGATTCAGCCATTAATTCAACCGTTGTTCGGCGCGATTACTGAATTAGAATTTCTCGCGCGCATCGCGGGTGAATCGCAAACCAATCCGCACGAAATTGTTTACGAGACGTTTCGCCGCCATACCGAAGAAAATTCTTTGCACGACGCGCAGGAAGACTGGAAGAAATTTCTCTTTAACGGTTTTCAGGCCGGTTTTGACAAAGCGCTTTATCCTTCCGGCCAATTTACGGGACCGCTTTCAGAAATTCTTTCGGAAATTAAATCTACAACTACGCCGTCCGCAAAAAATCTTGAAGTCGTTTTCTATCGCGACGCAAAAGTGGACGACGGTCGTTACGCGAACAACGGCTGGATGCAGGAATTGCCCGACCCGATTACGCGAATCACGTGGGACAACGCCGTTCTTATCAGCCGCAAAACCGCGAGCGAGCTTCAAGTTCAAAACGGCGACGTTGTTGAAATTTCACTGAACGGCAAAAAGGTTTCCGGCCCGATTTGGATTCAGCCCGGCATGGCGGATTATTCGCTTGGACTCGCGCTCGGTTACGGTCGCGAAAAAGCGGGACGCGTCGGCACAGGCGTCGGCTTCAATGCCTACAAAATTTTTTCCGGCAAATATATCGAGACCGGCGCGACGATTCAAAAAACGGGCGAGACGCATTTGATTGCCACGACGCAATCGCACTGGTCAATGGAAGGTCGTCCGGCAGTGCG
>JAJPKI010000264.1 GCA_021323835.1 Verrucomicrobiota bacterium
GACCGCCAAATCCAATTCGCATTCGAGCCGAAAACTCTTTTTTCGACGCAAATGCAAAATCCGACGCGTCTTTTCACCAAAAATGTCGTGCTGGAATTGAAATTCACTGGACGCTTCCCCGATTGGTTTGCGGAATTAGTGCGCTGCTTCAATTTGTGGCAATCGTCTGCCGCAAAATATGTTGACGGCATCGCGCTCTCGACGGAAATGCAGGCGGACGCGGCGACATTTGTTCCCGTGCCGTCGCCGGAGCTGGAGGAAAAATTACATTCGCGCCGCGATTCGCAGAAAAAAAATCAAACCGAACCCGTTCTCGCATGACCGACTGGCTGCTCCATGGCGATTACGCTGCCGCGCCGCTGAATCTGCCGCTGCTGATTCTGGGATTGCTGCTCGCATATTTGTGCGGACAAGCCGTCGCGTGGGTTTATATGGCCACGCATTCAGGACTTTCCTATTCGAAATCATTTACGAACTCGCTTGTTGTTATGCCGATTCTCGTTTCGCTCGTGATGCAAGTGCTGAATAACAATTTGGTCACGGCGTTCGGGTTGATGGCTGTGTTCGCCATCGTTCGTTTCCGAAATATTTTGCGCGACACGCTCGACACGGCTTATGTGCTGTCCGTGATTGTGCTGGGCATGGCGTGCGGCACGGGAAAATTTTCCACGGCGGTCATCGGCTGTCTCACCGTCATCGGCGTGCTGCTCGCACTTTGGTATATTTCATTTGGCAGCCGCCATCGTTTTGATGTCATTTTGAATTTGCATTGGGCGAAATCGGCGGAAGAAATCGCGCAATTGCAGCGCCTGCTTGAACGTCACAGCTTGAAATTGTATTGCACCAGCCAACGCGCCAGCACGATGAGCGAAGGAACGGATTTGTCATATCGCGTGCTGCTGCGCGACCCGAATCGTGCCGCCGATTTGCTGAATGAATTGCGCGAACTCGAAGGTGTCTCGCGTTTGACGAGCATGAAAGCTGAAAACGAATCCGAAGTTTAATTTGTGAACGACGACAAGCCATTGCCGCCAATTCCGACGCCCGCGTCACTGCGCTGGCGCGAATTTCGCGTGCGCGCGTTGCCAATTTTATTTTTCATCGCGGCAATCGGCAGTGTTTGCTTCATCTGGCAGCGCAATTTGACGGCGCCGATGCTGGTGGGCGCGGTGGAAGTGCGCAGCGCGCAAGTGGCCGTTCCTTACGCGGGAAAAATTTTACAATTGGGCGTGGACAATTTTCAGACGGTGACGCAAGGACAAGCGGTTGCCGTTTTAATTCCAACTGACCCGCGCCTTTCGTTTTCCGTTTTGCAGGCGGAATTAGGCGTGTTGCAAATCAAACTTGGATTGCCGCAAACGCAGCAGCGCATTCAGACGGCCTACGAACAATTGCGCGAAAATTGGATGCGTCAGCGCGTGGATTTGGCCACGGCGCGAGTCAATTTGGAATTGGCCAGGGACCAATTGCAGCGCGATGACGAATTGCTGAAACAAAAATTGATTTCGGAAAGCGATTTTGAGATTGCGCAAAAAGCCGCGCAGGCTTTGGACGTGGAAGTTTCCGAGCGTTCCAATTTAGTCGAAACGACATCCGTTGCGCTGAAAGATTTGGAATTTGGCGACATGGATATGCCGACAAATGAAATGATGCAGCCGTTGGTGGCCGAATTGCAAACGGAAGAAAACAAAGTCGCGCAAGCGGCGGCGGATGCCGAACCGTTCACTCTTTTCGCGCCGATGAGTGGCGAAGCGACCGTGCTTCATCAGCCGGGTGAAAATTTGACGGAAGGCACGCCGGTTTTAGTTGTCACGGCGACACAGCCGGAAAAAATTATCAGTTACTTGCGTCAGCCGATTCCATTTGAACCAAAAGTCGGGATGCAGGTGGAAGTGCGGACGCGTTCGTTGCAAAGCCAAACCGCACTGGCGCAAATCACGAACATTGGTTCGCATTTTGAAAATATCACGAACGCGCTGGCGATGACCAAAATCAACACGCCTTACGACTTGGGTTTGCCGATTGAAATCGCCGTTCCCGCCGGATTGAAAATTCGGCCCGGCGAATTGGTTGATTTGACTATTCGTTCGGCAGATTAATTTCGTGAGGAGCGCGGACAATTTGCATCGGACAAATCCAAAACCGATGCGGCACCATCCGCGCTCCAATTGTTCCCCACCGTAAATTTAGTGATGAGTGACAAGTGACGAGTGGCGCGCAAAAACACGCTCATCACTTTTCACTCATCACATGTCGCTTTGTTTGGTTTTCATGCGACAACAACGATTTCACGGCTCTTTTTGAAAATGCGCGCTTGTCGTTCAGCTTGCCGAATGGCGGCGGCGATTTTTTCCTCGAACAATGCCGGGAAAACGAGCAGCGGAAAAATCGTTGCCCACGCAATCGCGGCGGCTTCGTTGGCCGCGCGTCGCAATGGCGCGTTCAATTCCGTTTTTGCTTCGCGCAATTGTTCGGCGAGCAATTTATTTTTAAGCTGTTCAAATTCATTTTCGCGTGCGGCGAGAAATGGATTTGGCCGGACTTCAAAACGCGTTTCCGGCGCAAATGCCGTCGGCACGTTGAATTTGTTTCTATTTTTGTTCATTTGTTTCCTTTCGTTCATCGGTTAAAAGCAAAAAACCCGCGACTGCTTTGGCAATCGCGGGTTTTAGAAATTATTTATGCTTTAGAATTTCGTTCCCACGTTGCCCAAATAACGGGAGTCGCGCTGGCAAATGGCCATCCAGCCATTGACCGGCGCGTGCTTCATCAGTTTGGTGAACGTGGTTTTCATTTCGTCAACGCGCATAAGAAATAGCATTTAGCGGCGTTTGTCAAATTCATTTTCTCGTTGTCGGATTTACGCACGGTGTTAAATTGAATTGAAATCATGAGTGACAAACCTTTGCGAATGGTCACCTGCGCGTGGTGTGAAACGAAAGTTTTCATCCCCGGCGACCTGCCGCCGCTCGGCACGGTTCCCTGCACCAAATGCGGTTCGCCCATCATGATGCCGATGCGGCTGCGGCAGTTTGAATTGCGCAGCGTCATCGCGTCCGGCGGCATGGGCACGGTGTATCGCGCGTGGGACACGACGCTCGAACGGCTCGTGGCGGTAAAGTTGATGAAAAAAGAATTGCTCGAAGATTCCGCGGCGCTGGAAAGTTTTTATCGCGAAGCGCGCGCGTGCGCGAGATTGAATCACACGAACATCGTCCACATTTACACGTTCGACGAATGGGAAGGGCAGCAATATCTCGTGATGGAGTTGGCTGACCGCGGCAGTTTGGACGCGCGCATCGAAAAGCTGCATATCATTCCTGAATTGGACGTGCTCGACATTGGAATTAAAATTGCCTCTGCGCTCGACATGGCGCTCAAATACGATTTGCTGCATCGCGATATCAAGCCGGGAAATATTTTGTTCAACGCCGACCACGAACCGAAGCTGGTTGACTTCGGCCTCGCGCGCAAAGTGGACGCCGAGCAGGAATCCAGCGACATGATTTGGGGAACTCCGTTTTATGTCGCGCCGGAAAAAATCAAGCGCGAGCCGGAAACATTTTTGTCCGACATGTATTCGCTCGGCGCGGCGCTGTATCATGCGATGACCGGCCACGTGCCGTTCGACGCGCCAACGCCGGAAGAAGTTATCATTGCGCAGGTCAACACGCCGTTGACGCCGCCGAATTTAGTCGTGCCGGAAATTACGCAGCCAACAAGCGATGCGATGGTGCGCGCGCTGGCAAAAAGTCCGGCGGACAGATTTTTGAGTTACGATGAATTTATCATGGCGCTCGAAGCCGCGCGCAGTTTGCTGTTGCGCCAACAATCCATGAGTCCGAACCCGCCAAAGCCCAAGCCTAAAGGGTTGACGAGTTGGTGGAAGCGCTCTTGAGATTACCACGAGCCTTCGGTCAATTTCTCCACGATATTTCGCGCGAGATTTTCCGCGAGCACGGGCATTGCCTGCCGTTCTTCCTCGAATAATTCCGTTCCCGTTTGCGTGAGCGTGTAGCCGCTGACATTTTTATCGAGCAATAATTTCCCGTTCACGCGGTCGCGCGCGGTGACGTGCGCGACAACTTCGATGCGATAATTTTTCGCCGTCGTCACATCGCTGTTCAAAAAACTAACCGGCTGGCGCGAATAGCCGGTGATTATTCCGCTGACGACAATGTCGCCCGTATCGTGCGTCGCCAAATGGTAGGTGCCGTCGGTTTGAATTCGTTCGCGCAATGCTTGAGTCAGGGCATCGCCGAGTCGCGGCTGAAGCGTTTGATTGTTGAAAGGAATAATTTCGACGGATTGCGCGCCCGCGCGAACATTTGGATTGACCGGCCCGACGTGATAACCGGCGCAACCGGCACAGAAAATTGCGAGTGCGCAAATAAAGAAATTCAGTCCGCGCATTTTAGTTCAGCGCCGTTTGCATGCGCGGCTTGAGCAATTCGATTTTTTTGCGCGCCAAGTCGGCGTAAGAAGAGTTCGGGTCGAGCTGCAAGACTTCGTTGTAATACACGACCGCGCCGGCCCATTTTTTGTAACGCTCGTAAAATTGCGCGATTTTGAAATTGCCGACGACTTGTTCGGATTTCAATTTGGCAATCGCCGTTTGCGCGTCCGGCACGCGTTTGTCGTCCGGAAATAGCGTCATGAAATCCGTGTAAGCGGCAATCGCTTTTCCAGCAGTGCCCTGGTCGTATTCGGCGGTGGTCGATTGTTTTTGATATGCGATGCCTTCGCGATATAAAGCGTCGGCGGCGATTTCTGGACGATTGTAATAACGGTCGGCGGCGGTTGCGTAAGCTTTCACTGCTCCGTCGTAATCTTTTTGTTTCTCCCGCGCGGCGCCGATTTGCATTTGCGCGTGCGGCGCGACATCGCTGTAAGGGCCGTTGGTGACGATGATGCTGTATAATTTCGCGGTTTCATCCATCGAGCGGTAAAGCGGAATGGTTCCCCAAATGCGGAAAAATTCGCCGTTGAGAAATCTTCCGGCGATGGCGTATTGCTGCCCCAGCACGTCTTCAAAGCTGTCGCTGCCTGGATATTTTTGGATGATGCCTTGGTATGCGTTAAACGCCGCTTCGTCTTTGCCTTTGACTTCAAGGCAGCGGCCGATGAGATATTGCGCTTGCGGCGCGTAATCCGAAAGCGGCCAAACACGGGTCACGCGATGCGCTGCGTGAAGCGCGACGTTGTATTCTTTATTGGTGAACGCTTGTTCGGCGACTTCCAATTGTTCTTTGGCGCGCGGCCGTTGCCAATCTGCTTTTCCGCCGAAGGGCTCGTAATACCAGCCCTCGCCCGGCGTATAAAAAAGCGGAGCAGGGGAACGAAACGGCAACAACGCCGCGAAGGCAACGAGAAAAAGAAAAACGAACCGGCGATTCATGGGCGAACGGTAGCCATTGCGGTTGCAAGTTGAAAGTTAAAAGTGAAGTTTCAAACAGGCGCGACAACTGGCAGCCAATCATCCGCGATAAATAATCATCAAACCGTAATCATTCAAAATCTTTTGCGTCTGCACGTCAAAATGATCGAACGAAAAAGCATGGATGCTGATGATGTTTGGTTCCCCGATTTGCGCGAGGATTTTCGTCACCATTTCATCGAATTTATCGTGGCCGGATTCGATGCATTTGTCATGGCGCATTGTCTTGATGCGAATCTGTTTGTCCGCGCCTTTGGCCACGGCATCGAGCGGCACGGCGGATTTTTTAATGAGACTTTCGCCGGGCGTGCTGCGCACCGGCACTTTGAGATGTTTTTCGATTTTTGCGGCGGCGGAAGCATTGATGGCGCTGGGCGCAAGTCGCGGCGCATCGGCAGTTTCCGCTGGCGCAGCTGGCGCCGCTGTCGCGGGCTGTTCGGGAATGGTAATGGCTTCGCCGCATGTGGGGCAGGGGATTTCTGAACCGGCGCCGTCGGCATCCACCGATAATTCCTGTTCGCAATGCGGGCAATTAAAAATGATTTCCATACGAACAATTGGCCTGTTGGGTCAACCTTAACGCCGTCACGACGCGGAAACCAGTAAAATTTCCGAAGAATTTTTGAGCGGCAATCGAAACGAAAAATGGTCGGGGCGGTGAGATTTGAACTCACGACCTCTTGGACCCGAACCAAGCGCGCTAGCCAGGCTACGCTACGCCCCGAACCATGAGCCGAACAGTTTGCCAC
>JAJPKI010000019.1 GCA_021323835.1 Verrucomicrobiota bacterium
GAGAGAATTTCAATGAAAGACTTTCCTTCTGCTTGCATTTGTTTCGCAAACATTTGTTGGAACTTTTGCTGTAATTCGGGAGTAAAACTATCCGCAATTTTTTGCCCATCTGCCTGCTTTATAGTCCAAAGAGTTGATAACACGGCAGATTGCGGGTCTGCATATCCCGCAAATGTCCACGAAGCTCTAGGGAATTCGGTCTGACCCGATGCCACAGGTGGCTTGGGTTGATGCTGATGTTGAATGACCAGTGTTGTAGTTGTCCCGGCCAAGACCACCGCTACGCTGACAACGATTGCTGTTTTCATTTTTGTCCATGCCATAATTTTCAATGCTCCTTTGATGAGGGTTGAGGTGGAAAGGGAAGCCGTCGCGCCCTTGGCCAGCGCAACGGCAGTGGTTGTTTTAATCAAAGCCGCAGGCGCAGTTTGAATTGCGTTGATAGAAATCGCTCCAGTGATTGCGTCGGTCGTTGAATTGATTCCACGCTTCAAGAAAATTTTCTGCAATTTTTCCACCGCGCGGTTCACACGTTTCTTCGCAGCTTCTTCGCTCGCGCCCAAAGCCGCACCGACTTCCTTCATACTTTTGCCTTCAAAAAATCGGAGCACGATGGCGTTGTGATCGGTTTCACCAAGATTCGCCAAGGCCGTGTCCAGCAGCGGGGCGATTTGCGTCCATGCCTCGGATTCTGATTCGTTCAAAGTGGATTGCATAAATGCCTCCTGTTCGCGGTATTGTCGCCGCCGTTGAATTTTTATTGCATCAGCGCAAGCGTATCGGGCTGTGCGACAAAGCCAGCCAGAGAGAATGGTCTTCGCGTGGAGTGATTTCGCTTTCCGCGCCAAAATGATGAAGACAACCTGCGTGATTTCCTCGGCCAGATGCGGACAATGCACCTGTCGCAGCGCGACGGAATAAACGAGGTTGACGTGCTGCGATACCAGCGCGGCGAACGCTTCCTCGGAATTGCGTTGGGCATATTCCTGTAGCAACGCCATGTCGTCGGTCATCATCTTACCCATAAATGGACGCACTCGTGAAAAAGGGACAGATAATTTTTCAGCAGGCTTTTTTGGTGCTGATGATTTTGCTCATGGTCGGTGGGCGTTTTGGCTGATGGCTTCCTGAATTGCCGCTGGCGATTTTACCGCTGTGCTGCGCTTGTCAATGATGCTACAGGTCGGCTCAAACAATTCACTCGCCGCTTCCGTTCCTCAATTGACAATGCTCGCTTCGCAGTTCCGGCGGCTTCTAGGAATTCATGCAGGCCATTTTAAGCCTCGGTTCGGTTAGGCAATGTTTCTGGTCAATGTCATTTGCCGAAAGCCTGTATCAAGTTGCAAGTTCTTCAATCGTCCAAGCCGAGGTGGTGACCGATAATCGTCCGCTAATTCAATTTTTACGGAGATTTTTATCAATGATGCCGACGAGAATAATTCCATAGGACAGCAGACGGATCACATATGGCAGCAAAGTAAATTCATTTCCATGCTCAAAAAACGCGACAATCGGATGATTGATGGTCATCAAAAAAAATGCCACCGCAAAAAACGCAAATAAGCGGTCGCGGCTTTCGCGCCAGAACCGGAAGAAAAATCCTGCGGCGACGAAAAATCCCATGGCAACTGCGCCTGCAATAAAATCATTCATATCATTTATCCTTCCAAATCAGTCCGTAGAGCAAAAACAAAACCGCCAGCAGTGAAAACGACAACCGGAACAACGATAGATCCAATTGTGGAAAAATAATCACATCGAGAAACAAAAAAAGATTTTGCAGTGTCAGCGCTGCAAAACACAGCGCGCTCCAAAACAGCAGCCGCGCGTGCGCTTGCCGGTAGCCGCGGAACAGCAATACGCAACAAATCAACGCGGTGATCGTGCATAAAATATAAACAGTTGCGGGCATATCAATTTTCCTTCTTGAGTTTGAACGCGTCGGCAAACGCCTGAATGTCGCGCACGCGTTCGTAAATCGCCTTGATGAGCGTCACCGGACGTTCGTAGTCCATTTTGGAAAGCTCGGCGGCCAACTGCCGCAGTTCCGGTGATTTCGGCCAGAAACGATAACGCATCGGGTCGCCTTCGCCAATGAGCAAGCCGTCGTTGACGAGATGAATCAATGCCTGCGTTGTCGCCGATACCTGAATGTTCAATTTCACGGAAATCTCGCGCATCGTCCACGTTGTCTCTGGATTTCGATAACAAAGCAACAGCACATGGAGAACGTCCACTGATTCTATTTTTGTTCTGATAAATTCGTCGAGATTCAAAATGCGTTTTCACGGAAAGCCCAAATAGTTTAAAAATTTGAGCTAAGACAATGAACAGTTATCATCTATGCCCCAAATCCCTGCATGTTATGGGGTATTTACCTACCGTTTTATCCCAATAGTTTCAGTGTGTTCATGGCACTTGTTGATTTTGCACCGCGAATTCGCGCAACATCCGGCGCACGGCGGTATGGTTGCTCAAATAATATCGCGCGGCTGTGTTCGCCAGTCCGACGCGAACGGAAAATGCCGATGACGGTAGTGCACGGAACAAGTCTTCGTCCGTCCAATCGTCGCCGATGCCGAGAATAAAATCCGCTTCGCGCGGCGTGAGCCATTCGAGCGCGGCGGTTCCTTTGTTGACGCCGGTGTTGCGGACTTCGATGACTTTGTTTCCTTCGAGCACCTGCACGTCAATGTTGCGCGTGAAGCCGGACAAATCGTCGATCAATTCCTTTGCGCGCTGCGACGCCTGTTCGGGGTCGGCGCGGCGAAAATGCCATGCGAGTGAAAATTCTTTTTCCTCCAGCAACGCGCCGGGCAAACGGTCCACGTAAAGTTGTAGAATCGGGCGGACGCGTTCCTTCCATTCGGTCGTGATGGCCTTCAACATTCGCCAGTCGGAATTTTTATTTCGCAGCCAGACGCCGTGTTCGGCGACAAGTGAGACCGGCAATTTCCCAAACCAACTTTCCAAATCGCGCCGCGGTCTGCCGCTGATGATGACGACTTCGTTGGCCGGATCATTTCCAAGCGCAGAAAGCAATTCGATGACTTCCGCGTCCGGCTGTGCGAGTTTCGGCTCGGTCGCAAATGGAACGAGTGTGCCATCATAATCCAGCAGCAGCGAGCGTTGCTTGGCCGCGCGATATTGTTGAACGAGCGTGGTGAGCGCTTTGCCGGTCAGCAAACGAGCACGACGCGCCGCTTCGGTTTTTTGGGTGGAAACCATGGATTGAACAAATTCATCCGCCCAGCGGTTCACGTCATAGCGGCGCAATCGTTCCTGAAGAATTTCGTTGCGGCGGATTTGTTCGTCGTCGGGCATCGTCAACGCTTGTTCCAGCGCGCGCGCAAAATCTTCGATGTGAACCGGATTGATGATGATGGCTTCGCCCATTTCTTTGGCGGCACCGGCCATTTCACTTAAAATCAAAACGCCCTTTTTATCGGGACGCGCAGCGACAAATTCCTTGGCGACCAGGTTCATTCCGTCGCGAACCGGTGTGATAAGCGCAACGTCGCAAAGCCGGTAAAGCGCGACGATTTCCTCGAAGCCAAGGTTTCTGTATTGATAAATCAGCGGCGTCCAATGGACATTGCCGTAAGCGCCGGTGATGCGTCCAACCATTTGTTCTAATTCCAGTTTCATCGCCTGATAACTTTCCACGCCGATGCGCGATGGCGCGACTGAAATGATAAAAACCACTTTGCCGTGCCACTGCGGATTATTTTTCAGAAACAAATCGTAGCCGCGCAGCCGGTTGATGAGACCTTTCGTGTAATCCAATCGGTCCACGGAAAAAATTACTTTTTGACCGACGCACTTTTTCCGCAACTCGGCTAATTGTGTTTCCGTTTCCGACGACTGCGCGGCTTTGGAAAATCTCTCGAAATCAATTCCCATCGGAAACGTGTCAACCTTCACCACGCGGTCGCGCAACGTCAAAATGCCAAGCTGATGCTCGTAACCGCACGTGCGTAGCGCCGACGTCAAGAAATCGCGCGCATAATCATGCGTGTGAAATCCGATGAGGCTTGAACCGAGCAAGCCTTCGATAATTTCTTCACGCCATGCGCGCGGCATCAACCGAAAAACTTCATAGGATGGAAACGGAATGTGCAGGAAAAATCCGATGGGCATTTCGGGAAATTTTTCACGAATCAATTTCGGCAACAGCATCAAATGATAATCGTGAATCCAAACCATGTCGTCCGGTTTCAAAGCATTGACGACCGCTTCGCCGAAAATGCGGTTCACGTTTTTGTATTCCTGCCAATAGCTTTCGTCGTATTGTGTGAGCGATGGAAAATAATGGAAGAGCGGCCAGATGGTTTTGTTGCAGAAACCATGGTAAAAATGCTCCATGCTTTCTTCCGGCAAAAAAACCGGAGCGCATTTAAATTGTTCCTCGCCGAATTTTCGCACGGCGGCTTCGTGTTCCGGCGCAATGCTGGCGCCGGGCCAACCCAGCCAGAAATAATCCGGACGATTTTGCGCCACCGACGATGATTGCTGTAAATAGCTCGCCAGTCCGGTGCTTAATCCGCCCGAACTGCTTTTGAACTGCGGCAACCCCTCATTGAACGAAACAGTGAACGGCAACCGGTTTGAAACGATAACCAACCGCATACACCCAGTTTCATCTTTTTGCGACGATTGTTCAAGCCAGCCGTCTAAAAATTTCAGTCATTTTTATTTTTTGAAGAAGAGCCGCCAAGTCACGATCAGCATCGGAAGTAGAAATGACAGGTTGAATTTGAAAATAATCCAGTAACAGCGAATGGCGCGATATTGCTGCAACAGCGTGCTCATCACTTTCTTTGAAGAAAGAAGAAAATCACGAAAAAGGTTCACGCCGGTCAGTGGATCAGAAACCAAATGGGAAATCTCAGTTTGAGTGTTGTCTTCACTGCCCATGACACTGCAAAACATTTTTTATTTGAACACGATAATTTTTCCACTGTCGTTTATTGGAGAAGAAAGGAGCAATTGTCATGAAATACGAATATAAAGTTTCGTCAGTTGAAATCAACAATGCGCCAAAATCAATGGCTGATCATGAACGCTTTTTGAATAAACTCGGCCAGGTCAATTGGGAATTGATTTCAATTGTCCCTGTCGGCACAGGAACAAAGGGCAGGAGCATCGCCTACTTCAAGCGCCCTGAAAAGGGCACATTTGTTTAATCGGTTACGACAATCCAGAAAATCGCAGCGGGATGTCTTTTATCACGCCAGTGGGCAGTGGTCGTTTTATTTTCTCTCTTGCCCGGCAATATCAAAACCTTCAACGCTTACTTTTGATTCTGAATTCGGGAGGTTATGTTTTTTGGGATTTGTCCAAAAAATCAGCGTAGTGGGTTCGGGCACATTCGGGACAGATGCTATGAGTGAAATCAGCCTGCGAATTTTTTGAAATATACATCTCTATTTTCTGCCACTCATTCTGCTCGTTACGAATTTTTTTACAAAAGCTGCAAATCGGCAGGAATCCCTCCAGACGTTTGACCTCTCGTGTTAAACGCACCGTTCTGTCGATGAAGTAAGCAATAGTCAGCAGAACCGCCATGCGAATGATGGCATTGACAATTGAAACTGTCAGACTCCAGGGAACGTCCCAGATAAAAACAAATCCGAAGCGAATCAACGGCTGAATGATGGCCAGACTGTAGCTCGAGCGCGGATTGGAAAATTGCGCGGCGAGGGCGACGGGAACGATGTAAGCGATTGGAAATTGCACAAATGGGCCGACGATGAAGTCCGAAGCGAGAAAAATTGCGGCGAGGGTTATTTGGGTCAGTTGCCATCCAAAAAGGCGAACATACCAAGGCGGCGATAATGTTTGTAAGCGAGTTGGAATCATGCGAACGGCAGACGTTGCAATAACAGCTAAAATAAATTTAGGACACTCTAAACCATGAAGCCATTTTATTCTTCACACCCAATCCTTTGATTTGATTTTCATCTTTATTCTTGCAGCCATGTCAGCCGCGTGGTTTGCGACGGTTTATTTTTTGCTTTCCACTTCGGAAGTCTTTTGCTTCGCCTGATCTAATTCCTCAACGGCGCGAACATCCTCGCGCCCCAATTGCTCGTAAAATTCATGGACACGCTTAACAAGCTGCGGCGACGCCTCGGCAGTAGGTTTCGCGTCCGATTCAGATTTCGTTTCTACTTTGGCATCAGGCTTCGGCTCAACTTCGTCGGTTGGCTTGGCGTCATTTTTAATGTCTGGTTTCTGCTCTGCTTTGACTTCGGACGGCGACACAGCTTTGGCTTCGGGTTGAGGTTCGACAGATTTGGTTTCAGGTTTAGGCTCAACTTTCGCGGCTGGCGCCGGCTCAACCTTGGCGTCCGGTTTTGAATTGTTGCCAGGCTTAAGTTCAGCTTTAACTTCCGGCTGCGACCCGGCTATGTCCGCTGGTTTGATTTCGGCTTTGAGTTCAGCCTTGGTTTGTGTGGCGCGAATTTCCTGCTCCGCTTTGTCCCAGTTCTGAACAGATTGACCGTCTCGGCGGCCCTGCTGCTCGTAGAGTTCATATGCCCGCGTGGCGATCTGCGGGGTCACATCGGAAGCTGGCTTGGTTTTGGCTTCAACCTCAACTTTGGCTTCGGGCTTAACTTCGGATTTGGCGTCAGATTTGGCCAAAGTTTTAGCATCACTTTCGGCATCAGGCTGTGATTTGTCTTTTGTTTCCGGCTTCGTCTCGGTTTTTTTGACTGGATCGAAAATCCGATACGCCAGTAATTTCACGCGGTCGCTCACAAGGAACCACAGCAGCGCGTAAGCCCAGACGAATCCGGCCCAGCCCCAACCCAATGGCGGCATCAGAAATCCATAGACCGCGATAAACGTCGCGATGATTTGCGTGCCGAGGACAGCCAACCACAAAATCTTTGCCGGACGGATGGACCAAAACGCGCCGCGTGTGCGCGTGAGAAAAATCGTCAGATGTCCCGCCACGGACAACATCAGATACATCATCGGCTGGAGATGCGGACGGTCGAGGTGAAAAACACGGTCGCCGAGGTAGAACAGGCCGAACGCAGCGATAGGCCCGACGATGCCCAGCACCGAGGCGATGCCCAGCACCAGCCGCATGTTCCATGCTTCCGGCTCGTCCTTGTAATGAACGTTGTCGTAGGCGATGGACAGGATGGCGCCATCGTTAAGCAGCGCCAGCATCACGATCATCACCGCCGTCAATGGATAAAAATTGAAGATTAAAATCGCCGCCGTCATGAACAATAGCACGCGCAGTGTCTCGGCGATGCGGTAAATCGCGTAACTGTTCATCCGCTGGAAAATCCGCCGGCTCTCCTTGATCGCGTCAATAATCACCGACAAGCCGGGCGTCGTCAGCACGATGGCCGCTGCCGCTCTTGCCGCGTCCGTCGCGCCCGAAACAGCGATGCCGCAGTCGGCTTTCTTCAACGCGGGCGCATCGTTCACCCCATCGCCCGTCATTCCGACGATGTGACCGCGCTTCTGCAAAACATCCACGATGTGAAACTTGTGTTCGGGAAACACTTGGGCGAAACCGTCGGCCTTCTCGATGGACTCCGCCACTTCTGCTGGCTCCTCTTTTTTTGAGTCGCCCAAACTGGCGGCATCAAGAATGTTCGTGCCCATGTCCAGCTTCTTGGCGGTTTCCTTGGCGATGGCCAGGGCATCACCCGTCACCATCTTGATTTTCACGCCCATTGCCAGCGCAGTCGCGATGGTGGCCTTGGCATCTTCGCGCGGCGGATCGAACAAAGGCAACACGCCAATGAATTTCCATTGGCCATCGCCTGCATCGCGCGCCACGCCTAGCGAACGAAAGCCGCGTGCCGCGAATTCGTTGACGGCCTTCTCGACGGCGGGTTTCACCTGTCCGGCATTGGTGGACAATTTCAAAATCACCTGTGGCGCGCCCTTCGTCACCTTGAACGTCTTTCCGTCCTTGGTTTTGACGGTGGCCTCGGTGCGCTTATGCACCGGGTCGAAGGGCATGAAATGAATTACCTCATAAGCCTTCAACGTCTCTTTGTCTTTCAGTCCACCCAGCACGGCCAGATCAATCGTGTCGTTGTTGTCCGCGCGCGACGCCAGCGCGCCATCGAGAATGACTTGATCGGCAGCGCCATCACTCACGCTGAACGGATCGCCCAGCGTCAGTTTGTTCTGGGTCAGCGTGCCGGTCTTGTCCGCGCACAATATATCCACCCCTGCCAGTTCCTCGATGGCCACCAGCTTGCTGACAATCGCTTTTTTTTTGGCGAGCAGGCGCGCGCCGACCGCCATCGTCACCGACAATACCGTCGGCATCGCCACCGGAATCGCCGCCACGGTCAGCACCAGCGCGAACTGCAACGTCGTGAGGATTGCGTCGCCACGAAAAATCGCGACAGTAATGATTACCGCCACCATCGCCACCGCGAGGATGATCAGGTAATTTCCGATCTTCAAAACCGCTTTTTGAAAATGACTGACGGTGTGCGCTTCCTGCACGAGTGACGCCGTCTTACCAAAATAAGTGTTCGCTCCTGTGGCATAGACCAGCGCGCCGATTTCGCCCTGACGGATGATCGAACCGGAAAACACCGCCTGGCCGGATTTGCGCTCGGCGGGCAATGATTCTCCTGTCAGCGCGGATTGATCTACTTCCACCGGGTCGCCGTCCAGCAAACGCGCATCCGCGGGCACAATGTCGCCCAGCCTCATGCGAATGACATCGCCTGGCACGAGTTCACGCGCCGGCGGATTGATCCATTTCCCATCCCGTTTCACGCGAGCCTTGATTGCCAGTTGGGCTTTAAGCGCCTCGATGGCGTTGCCCGCTGTGTGTTCTTCCCAGAATCCAACCACACCGTTGGCCACCAGCAAAAATAGGATGATGAAAAAATCCGGCCAATGCTGGACCACGCCCGACAAAATCACCGCCACTTCAATCATCCACGGGATCGGGCCCCAAAAATACGAGAGGAATTTTAAGATCGGATTGGTCTTCTTTTCTTCCAACTCGTTCGGCCCGTATTGGGTCAATCGTTTTTGCGCTTCGGCTTGCGTGAGACCATCCGATGAAGACTCCAATTTTTTCTCCACCTCCGCCAGCGGCAGGGTTTTCAAGTCGTCCTTTGGATTCTGCTGGGCATCCGGTTTCGAGCCCGCGTCGACATTTGCTTTCATGATAGGTGTCCTTTTAAGGTTTTGAATATTCTAAATCGGGCGCGTCAATCGTTGCTTCCGGCGAGTCGGCGGCTGCTCCCAGCGGCAAGTGTTCCGGCAGGTCAAGGCGTGCCACGCCGATCCGATTGTCGGCCATCCCGTAATAAACGTCGAAGCGGTCCGGTGTGCCAAGATCGTCGCGCCGGTCAATGCCCGTGGGGAACACGACGTTGGCGATTGTGCCGTGGCATTCTTCTGGCAACTCCGGCCTCAACACCGGCTCTGCCGAACGATAACGGATCGTGCGCGGATGCTCCTTCGAAAGCACCATCAC
>JAJPKI010000210.1 GCA_021323835.1 Verrucomicrobiota bacterium
AAATTTTTTGCCGGTGGGAACATGAATGAACGTCAAATCAGGATAAAAATTTTGCTGCGGACACAATTCGATTTGAAGGTCATGCTTTTTTCCAAATTCAACGAACATGGGAAACAGAAGCAGTTCCAAAACCTTTGAAACGATTTTTGTATCAACGGAAATCGTGTAAATGCGCTGATAAACGTCAATGAAGCCCTTGATAATCCATTCGCCTTCGTTCGTCGCGACTGCTTTCTCGAACGTTGCCGCGTGCGCCTGAAGTTTTTTAAGAAATTGTTCGCGTGTCACGTTGCCAGTGTGCGCGGGAAAATTCTTTGCGTCAATCCGCGGTTACAAAACGAAGTTTATTTATCGCCAACGGGAAATTCGTTTTATAGCCTCAAAACGCCATGAACTTAGCAAAGAAAATCCTATTGCTGACTGCGTTGAGCAGTTTCTCCGCGCTCGATTCTTTTGGGCAAATGTGGACACCAACCGGTTCATCAAGCAACCAATGGAGTTGCCTTGCCTCGTCCGCTGATGGAGAAAAGTTGATTGCGGCCGTTGGTAATTCCGGTGCTCTTGCCGGTGAGCTTTTTTATTCGACCAACGCCGGCGTTTCATGGACGCATACAACGAACGGGATAAGCCCTCAATTTTTTTTCACCGCTATCGCTTCTTCGGCAGATGGGAGCAAACTTTTTGCGACGGATGGTTCGTCTGATTATGCGTCCACCAATTCCGGCGGGACCTGGAAAAATCTCAATGCAGGCATCAGTTCGCCCGTTGCCGTAGCTTCTTCCGCGGATGGCCAAAAATTGGCGATGGTCGCAGCCGGCCAAACGCGGGTTTATACTTCCACCAATTCGGGCGCCACATGGACAAACACATTATTTGTTCCGCTCGTGGAAAAAGTAATTGCTTCCGCCGATGGCGGCACGATTATCGCGTGGCGGAATATTGGCAATGGCTCCATTTATGTCTCTACCAACTCCGGCACGACATGGTCAACGAACGAGTTGGACTCTTATCTGAACACCGTCGCCAGTTCTGCCGACGGGAAAAAGTTATTCGGCGTCGGCATGGTGGGAAACGTTTTCATTTCCACCAACTCGGGCAGCAAATGGATAACCAATAAGCTTACCACCAGTTTTCTTGCTTATGCCGCCGCATCCGCCGATGGGAAGAGATTTATTGCCATGCCTTTCAGCACCGGGACAAGAACTGGTTACATTTCCACTGATTCAGGCGTCACATGGAATTCAATAAACGTCATCAGCAACCAATCGTGGGGACAAGTTATTTATTCCGCCGATGCAGGTGAATTATTTGCAACACCTTCATCAGGTTTTGTCGAAACCTTCCAATTTACTTCTTCGCCGCAAATAAGTCTCTCGCCAACAAATAACAATCTGAAATTGTCATGGATAATTCCATCCACCAATTTCATTTTACAAAGCAGCGCGGATTTATCGTCGTGGACGGATTTAACAAATCAGCCCGTTCTCAATCTCACCAATTTGCAAAACGAAGTTTATTTGTCGCCAACGGGATATATATTTTATCGCCTTAAGACGCCATGACCTTTGTAAAGAAAATCCTGTTGCTGGCTGCATTGGGCTGTTTGTTTACGCTCAATTCCTTTGCGCAAACGAATTGGGTGCGAACCGGCGCGCCAAATGCCGACTGGACGTCTGTTGCGACTTCTGCTGATGGAACAAAGTTAATTGCTATTTCTGACCGAAGCAGGATTTACAACTACGATGGCACGACAACGCCCGCCGGCATCTATATTTCAACCAATTCGGGCACGACGTGGACAGTCCCTACAAATCTTAGCTCGCCATGGTCTGCGGCAATATCGGCAGACGGAAGCAGAATGGTCGCGACTTTGCTTAGCGGCGTGCGGTCAATTGGAATTTCGACCAATTACGGAATTTCCTGGGCGCCTGTCTTTTCAACCAGCACAGATCTTGGCGCTGCGGCTTCATCGGCTGACGGCCGCGTTTTACTGGTCGGCGCGGCTGTCAATTTCGGAAATGGATTCGCCTTTATCTCTACCAACTTCGGAATCAGTTGGTCGCAAATTAATTTTTCCTCCGGTGGCGGTTGCTACGTCGCTTCATCGGCGGATGGAGTGAAAATGTTTGCTGCGGGCGCCGGATACGGAAATGCCACGCCAACAAGCCCGTTTTATATTTCAACCAATACCGGCGTGACATGGAAAAAGAATTTAGGCGTGCCTACAACAAATTGGTCGTCGGTCGCTTGTTCCGCGGACGGGACAAAGATAGTGGCCTCGGTTTATCACGGCTCGATTTATACCTCAACCAATTCCGGAATCTCCTGGAATACAAATAATGTTCCCGCGACAAACTGGAATTGCGTCGCATCATCCGCGGACGGAACACGATTAGTCGCGGTTTTTGGAAACAGCATCAACAATGGAACAAGTGGTAATGGAGGAATTTACACTTCGACAGATTCGGGATTGACATGGATTTTAAACGCCGTCACCAATGAATTCTATTACTCTGCCGCGTTATCAGCCGACGGGAATAAATGGTTCGCCGGCGGAAGAGTCAATCCTTATGCCGGAGAAATACGTGCAATTTCATTTTTGCCTCAACCTGCAATAAACATTTCGCCAACCAACGGCAATTTGAAACTGTCGTGGATAATTCCCTCCACCAACTTCGTTTTGCAAAGCAGCGCGGATTTGTCGTCGTGGACGGATTTAACGAATCAGCCCGTTCTCAATTTCACCAATCTGCAAAACGAAGTTTATTTGTCGCCAACGGGAAATATATTTTATCGCCTTAAGACGCCATGACCTTCGTAAAGAAAATCCTGTTGCTGATTACGTTGAGCAGTTGCTTCGCCCTCAATTCTTTTGCGCAGACGTGGACACAAACAAGCGCGCCAAATAATTCATGGGTTGCCGTCGCAAGTTCAGCCAACGGAATGAAATTGATGGCGGGAATTTCCAGTGGTCGAATTTATGTCTCTACAAATTACGGGATAAATTGGACGCAAACTATCGCGCCAAATGCAAATTGGATTTCTATTGCTTCATCGGCAGATGGAACAAAAATATTTGCCGCTGCAAATGGAGGCGGAATTTATTCTTCAACCAATTCAGGCTCGACATGGGTTTCAAATAATGTCGTTGCGATTGATTGGGAATCTATTGCATGTTCAGCGGACGCAAATACAGTCGCGGCTGCGGCATTCGATACGTCAGGTAATCCTGCACATATTTTTATTTCGCACGATAGGGGTTTGACCTGGGCAGTATCTTCTAATTCACCAACTAATAATTGGTATGCCATTGCTTTGTCTGCAGATGGAAAAAAATTGATTGCAGCAGGCGGAATCATCATTCCGTTTCAAAATTATAACCGGCAAATTTACATTTCGACGAATTCGGGCATAGATTGGAGATTGACGGGCGCACCAAGCAACCAATGGCAGGCGCTTGCTATGTCCGCTGATGGAACAAAACTTGTCGGCGCTGTTTATAGCGGCGTTATTTTTACCTCACCGGATTCGGGGAACACATGGATTTCAAATAACATGCCCGATGATTCATTTCATCATACTGCGTGGAACGCTGTGACTTCATCCGCAGACGGAACAAAATTAGCCGCAGCGTGCCAGATACTTGGCAATAATCCGCCCGCGCCAATTTATTCTTCAATCAATTCAGGAGCAACGTGGACATCCAACAACATTCCTGGAAATGTTTTTTACTCCATCGCTACATCCGCGGACGGAAACAGACTTATTGCCGTTGATAAAAATCATGTTTGGATTTCACAATCTGTTCCGTCGCCATCAATGAATGCGGCTGTTAAAAATAAGAATTTGAAGCTGTCATGGATAATTCCATCCACCAATTTCGTTTTACAAAGCAGCGCGGATTTGTCGTCGTGGACGGATTTAACGAATCAGCCCGTTCTCAATCTCACCAATCTGCAAAACGAAGTCACCCTGCCCTTGTCCGCGAGCAATAGTTTTTATCGGCTCAAGACGCCATAATTTGCGAAAGCTGTTCGCGCTTTCATTTTAACCGAACCGTTACAACAAGTTTGACTCGATTCACGCTGGAAAGTAGATTTGCACGAATGCTGGTTGCTGAATCAAAGGCGGTGAAGCCCGAATCAAACGGGTCGCACCACGTCAACGCTGTTCGTTCCTGGAAACTTATCGTGGAACCCGTGGAGCCGTTTCTGCAAACTGTCGGCGCGCGATTGATTCAGCAGGTTCACGACTTCGACCCGCAAATTGTCCCTTACGCGCAATACGCGCTCACCGGCAGCGGCAAGCATTTGCGCCCCACGCTCGTGGCGCTCGCGACTCGTTCCATCGGCGAAATTTCGGACGCGCACGTCACAGCGGCGGTCATCATCGAAATGGTGCATCTGGCCACGCTGGTGCATGACGACGTGATGGACGAGGCGGAAATCCGTCGCGGTCAGCTCACGCTCGCGGCGAATTGGGGAAATGAAATCGCGGTGCTGTTCGGCGATTGCCTGTTTGCGCAGGCGCTGAAATTGGCGGCGAGTTTTCCGACGCCGGAAGTCTGCCGCGCGGTGGCGATGGCGACGAACACGGTTTGCACCGGCGAAATTTTGCAGACGCAGCATCGCAGGAATTTTGAATTGTCGCGGCGCGAGTATTTTCGCGTGATTGAAATGAAGACGGCAGAATTGTTCACATTGTCGTGCGATTTGGCGGCGTTTATCGGCGGCGCGAAGCCGGAAGAGCGCGCGGCGTTGAAGCAATTCGGCGCAGCGTTCGGCACGGCGTATCAGGTTTACGACGATTGCGTGGATTTATTCGGCACGGAATCGGAGGCGGGCAAATCACTGGGCACGGATTTGGAGAAAGGCAAGTTGACGTGGCCGTTGTTGCTGGCATGGGAACGCGCGGATGCCGCGGACAAAGCGCAATTGAACAGCTTTATTCAAAACTGGCGGCCGGAGAATTTCCGCCCCGTGAATGAATTGCTCGCGAAATACGAAACGTTCGAGCCGTCGCTGCAGGTTGTGGAAAAATATTTGGCGCAGGCGCGGACGGCGTTGAAAGTTTTGCCGAAAAGCAGCGGAACCGAAGGACTTTCCAATCTTACCGATTTTCTTGCGCAACAAATCGAGACTTTGGCTGTTTGTGTTTAGAGCATGATTATGGCCGAACCCATCGAACGCCTGGAGACGGAATCGCCCGCGCCGGAAGAGGAGTCCGTGCTCGTGGCGCGCGCCAAACGCGGCGATTTGTCGGCTTACGATGATTTGGTCAAGCGTTATCAGGAGCGCATTTACGCGACC